>REDS01000184.1 GCA_007693395.1 Balneolaceae bacterium
AAAGCAAAAAAGTAGATAAACATGCTCTGTACACCAATCCAGGAAAAAGAGTGTGCAGCCAGTACTTTTTGAAAACCAATTTTCCCTGCTTCTTCGCGGGTTTTTCCCTCCTCTTTTTGAATGAGTGCATGAGCAACAAATACTACTGTAACTATGAGGGCAAAAATTTCGAAGTAGAAACCGGGAAATTCAAATCCGCTAAGTCGTTTTATGATGGCATAAATTCCGTACATCAAAAACCCCCAAAGCGGCCTGATGTTCATGAAAACTTCAGTAAACGAAGCGTACTTTTCCGGACGGGGATCTACGCCGGAATCGCTAATGGATTTCGTAATATCATCCTCGTTTTCACCATATCGGCCAAGATACTTTGGCTCTTTGATGAAGAAAGGTGGAATCACAGAAAACAAGAGCACAACAACTGCGCCACTGTAAATCAAAAAAATGTTCCCCATGGTTGCACCAACAAAGTACGATAACACCCCAAAACTGCCCGATATGGTCTGCATCCATGTATAGCCTTTCGTCCGGGCGCGCCCTTCCGGGGTTACATCGGCAATAACAGACCGGGTTGGATTGAACGATACATTTATGGAGAGATCCAGCACCATGGAAATTACAATAGCAATACCAAGGATGGCTTCAATCCCGAGGCCCGCCTGAATGATTCCAATATTTGGAAGTGCCAAAAGCATGAGCGATGCAAGCACGCCGCCTATCAGAATAAATACCCTGCGGCGGCCATTCATCACCCACACATTATCACTAATTATCCCAATAATTACCTGCCCAAGAATACCTGCAATTGGCCCTGTAGCCCATACTAGGCCAATATCACTTATTGACAAACCATATTGATATGTAAGAAGCCAGCTGAGTGCAGCTATCTGTATGGATAGCCCGAGCCCCATTGCCGTAGCCGGGAGTGCAAGCAAAGCATAAAAAGAGTTGGATAAATTTTTCTGGATTTTAAGCATGGTAATTCCGATCAGTAGTTATAATTCTAAATCGTTCATGCAAAGCACACTAAGTGTTGCATGATTGAGCCGTACCCTTAACATTTAGACAAGCTGTAATTTAGTAATTTTTTGATTTGATGCATTCCACATCCTGTTCTTTTATTGATCATCTTTCGTTGAAAAGTTGCAATAATTGCAATTCTGAAATTGGTTCAATAGATTGAAAGCGTTTCCACGAATCAAGAAAGCTGTTGCATTGGATCAGCCTGTTCCCAAATACTATAAAATTTACGAGAAGCTTCTCAATCAGATACGACAGGGGCAATATAGTGAAAACAACCTGTTCCCAAGTGATACTGAACTTGTTAAAAAGTTTAGGGTTAGCCGGGGTACCGTCAGAGAAGCGATCAAATTACTTCTGCAGCAAGGCTATCTGATCCGTGAACAGGGAAAAGGCACATTTGTTACCTATAAAAAAATTCAGCAGGATCCCGATAAACTCATTGGTTTCACACAACTGATGCGGCAGCACAATATAAAGCCATCGGCACGTATCATTGAAAAAGAGATTATTCCGGCCCCGGCTCATGTGGCGCACATCATGAAACTTAGCAGTGCCAGTAAGATTGTCCGGATAGTACGGCTTCGGTTTGGTGATAATCAGCCGCTAATCATTGAACGCTCTTTTTTCACTTACCAGCATTTTAAACCAATATATTCTATGAATCTGGAAAGTAACTCTATTTATGAGCTGCTCTACGAACACACTGCTACCCGCCTGGGTGATGCGAATCAACGCATTGAGGCAATTAGTGCAGGACAGCAAGAACAGGAATTACTTGAAGTTGAACTTGGCACTCCGCTTCTGCTGATCAGGCGATTGATTCATACTAATGGAGATGAGGTATTCCAGTATTCAGAGGATATTTATCGCAGTGACCGAATCAATTTCTATACCAAAACAGTACCTTATGATTTGAACGGCAGCCCTCATTCACTTCCTTTGAAACTGGAAGACCAGAACGTTTTTTGAGACGATTCAAAAACCGAAGGCTTCTTCAGGAGGAGAAAAGACACATATAACTGAAAAGATTTTTAAAAAACACACAGGTAATTTGATTTTGTGGAAGCGGTTTTCCAAATTACTTGTCTATACAACCATACATTAACTAACCGGTAAATACGGAGAAGCAATTATGTCTGACCAATTTATTCTTGCACTCGACCAGGGTACTACCAGTTCTCGGGCAATCGTGTTCAATAAAAAAGGAGAAATCAAATCTACAGCTCAGAAAGAGTTTAAGCAGATTTATCCCAAAGCCGGGTGGGTTGAGCACGACGGCAACGAAATTTGGTCAACACAAGCGGGTGTAGCCGCAGAAGCAATAACAAGTGCCGGTTTAAATGGCAGTAACATTGCTGCTATAGGCATAACAAATCAGCGTGAAACAACGCTTATTTGGGATCGAAAAACCGGAAAACCTGTTTATAACGCCATTGTGTGGCAAGACAGGCGAACATCAGATTATTGCGATGAGCTAAAGAGTAAAGGGCTCGTAGAGAAGTTCAAGGATAAAACAGGGCTAATTCTCGACTCCTACTTTTCCGGCACTAAAATTAAATGGATTCTTGATAATGTAGACGGAGCCAGAGAACGAGCTGAGAATGGAGAACTGGCATTTGGTACCATGGATACCTGGCTCATATGGAATTTTACCCGCGGGGAGACGCACATAACCGATGTTACGAACGCGTCGCGAACCATGATTTACAACATTCATAACATGGAATGGGATGACGAGCTTCTCGAAATACTTACCATTCCGAAAAGTCTCCTTCCAGAGGTTCGCCAATCGAGCGAAGTGTATGCAAAAACAAAAACAACCCTTTTTGCAACTGAAGTACCCATTGCGGGTATTGCAGGTGACCAGCAAGCTGCTCTTTTCGGGCAGCGCTGCATCGAGTCTGGAATGGTGAAAAATACATATGGAACCGGCTGTTTTATGATGATGAACACCGGTGAGAAACCAATTAAATCTGAAAATAACCTTCTTACAACCATTGCCTGGCAAGTGAATGGCAAAGTGGAATATGCACTTGAAGGAAGTATTTTCATTGCCGGAGCTGTGGTACAATGGCTGCGGGACGAACTGGGCATCATTCGGAAATCATCGGATGTAGAAAAGCTTGCTGCCTCCGTTGAAGATAACGACGGCGTTTACCTTGTACCTGCCTTTGCAGGCCTTGGCGCACCACACTGGGATCAGCATGCAAGAGGCACGATGGTTGGCCTTACACGCGGATCTAATGCGGGCCATATTGCCCGGGCTGCACTGGAAGGTATCGCTTACCAGGCACTTGATGTTCTGAAGTCGATGGAAGCAGATTCAGGAATCGATATCAAGGAGCTTCGTGTTGATGGTGGTGCAACGGCAAACAACCTTTTGATGCAATTCCAGTCTGATATCTTACAGGCACCCGTAATACGTCCCAAAACGTTGGAAACAACCGCGCTTGGTGCGGCATATCTTGCAGGTTTGGCTGTGGGATACTGGAAAGATCACGATGAAATTAATGATCAGTGGCAGGTAGACAGAAGATTCGAGCCGGAGATGGAAGTAAAAGAGTCCGACAAACTTATAAAAGGTTGGGCTAAAGCACTGAAGGCTGCCAAGGCGTGGTCAGAACGATAATATTTTTAATGCACACTCATTATGCTGAACAGAAATAAAATGATTGAGTCGGTTAAAAATAAAACCGGCTATTTTGATGTAGTAATTATTGGAGGAGGGGCAACCGGATTGGGTGTTGCAGTAGATTCTGCAACCAGAGGATATAGTACTCTCCTACTTGAGCAGAGTGATTTTTCCAAGGGAACTTCGAGCCGCTCCACCAAACTTGTTCATGGTGGCGTGCGCTATTTACAGCAGGGAAATGTAGCTCTTGTGCTCGAAGCGCTGCGTGAACGTGGACTCCTCATTCAAAATGCGCCGCATCTTGTCCACAATCAATCGTTCATAGTGCCAAATTATGATTGGTGGGAAGGGCCTTTCTATGGTGTGGGCATGAAAGTTTACGACATGCTCGCAGGTAAACTCGGGCTGGGGCCATCAAAAAATCTATCCCTTAAAAAGACGATTGAACGCTTGCCAACACTCGAGCAAAGGGGACTCCGGGGAGGTGTGATTTACTATGACGGGCAGTTTGATGATTCCCGCCTGGCCATAAATCTTGTGCAAACTGCCGCCGAAAATGGCGCTTCACTGATTAATTACCTGAAGGTTACCGGACTAAAAAAATCGAATGAAATGGTAGACGGTGTCCATGTTGAAGATCAGCTTACAGGTTCAAAATTCGATATAAATGCACGGGTAGTAATAAACGCAACCGGTGTGTTTACTGATAATGTACTGAAGATGGACAACCCTGAATCCAAACCGATCATTGCACCAAGCCAGGGAATTCATCTTGTTCTTGATAAAGAATTTTCACCCGGTGAAAGTGCCATTATGGTTCCCCATACGGATGATGGACGGGTTCTTTTTGCTGTTCCATGGAATGGAAAAATAGTTCTTGGAACTACAGATACCCCGGTTGATGGAGCTTCTCTGGAGCCAAAACCGATGGAAGAAGAGATTGAATTTTTATTGAAACATGCATCACAGTACCTCACCGGAAATCCTACCAGAAAAGACGTACGCAGTGTATTTGCCGGATTACGCCCGCTGGTTAAAGCTGGTGATGGAAAGAACACCGCTTCACTTTCAAGGGATCATACACTCATGATTTCAGACTCAGGCCTTGTAACCATTACCGGCGGTAAATGGACAACCTACCGTAAAATGGCTCAGGACACGGTAGATCAGGCGGCTACTGTAGCCGGACTGAATATCAAAGAGTGTGTAACTGAGAATCTCAGAATTCACGGCTGGCTTAAGAATGTAGATAAGAGCGATCCACTTCATCACTATGGATCTGACCGTTTGGAAATTTATAAGATTATTAAAGAGGATGCATCGCTTGGAGAAAAACTTCATGAGCGCCTTCCTTACCTAAAAGCAGAAGTTATCTGGGGTGTACGAAATGAGATGGCTATGACTGTTGAGGATATTCTCTCCCGCAGAACCAGAGCTCTTTTGCTCGACGCAAAAGCGAGTGTTGAAATGGCCCCCGAGGTGGCAAAACTTATGGCTCAGGAAATGGGTGAAGGAAAAAACTGGCAGGACAAACAGCTTGCTGATTACAACGAGATCGCTAAATCGTATATATTAGCTGATTAACGGGTCTCTACTCGTTTTGTACAATACTTTCTTTTCAACATTATTTGTAACCTGAGACAAAAGTTCAGGATGAAATAGTGCTATAAATTATTGTGGGATTCTTACATCATGTACACCAATAACGATGTTGTAAAAGAGCTGAAAAAAATAGCTGACTCTGAAATTGCCGAACATAGCAAGAGATATTTCAAAGCAGGACCGGGTGAGTATGGTGAGGGAGATCAGTTTCTTGGAATTCGCGTACCGGATCAACGCAAAATCGCAAAAAAATATCGCGAGCTGGACCTTCAGTCTGTACAAAAATTATTAACATCTGAATTTCACGAAGTTCGATTAACGACACTTTTTATTCTTGTAAACAAATACAAAAAAGCTTCTGAAAAACATCGGGAAGAGATCTTCGGTTTTTATTTGGATCATCTTGGTTATGTAAATAACTGGGACCTTGTAGATTCATCCGCTAAATATATTGCCGGCCACTATCTTTTCGATAAAGACCGGCAGGTTCTCTTTGATCTTGCAACCTCAGAAAATCTTTGGGAACGGCGGGTTGCGATCCTCAGCACCTTCCATTTTATTGACCAGGGTGATTTTTCTACCACGCTCGAAATTAGTGAATTGCTATTGAATGATGAAGAAGACCTCATCCACAAAGCCGTGGGCTGGATGCTTCGCGAAGTTGGAAATAATGATAAAGCTACACTTACCGTCTTTTTGCATAAGTTTTACAAAACCATGCCCCGTACCATGCTCAGATATGCCATCGAAAAACTTCCTGAAAAGGAGAGAAAATTGTATTTGAAGGGCGAGATTTAATGAACAAGAGAATTTTGCTTCAAAAAAAAATTGCGCCTTATTGCGTTCTTGGTGGTTGATTTCTCGAGATTTATTCTTCGACTTGGATTTCAGAGACAATCAAAGCTTCGGTTATTGAAAACCGCCAAGGGCGAGATGAAATGCAAAGGAATATAAAAATCAAATTTATTCAGAAACTTGCTATCAGTATCCCAATCAAAATTCCATCAGGTTTCTGATTTCCCTTCTGATCTTCCCCACGTCTGGCAATACACTGTTCATCAAGCCTACATTGTAGGGAACCGGTATATCTGGCATTGTTAAGCACTTTACCGGGGCATCCAGATATCGAAAGAGTTCATCAGAAATACGTGAACTAATTTCAGCGCTAAAACCGGCTGTAGAGGTATCTTCATGCACAATCAGGCATCGGCTGGTCTTCTTCACAGATTCAAAAACCATCTCTTTATCCCACGGCATAATACTTCGCAAATCGATCACTTCAACTGATGCATCACTCTGTTCCGCTGCTTCTTCTGCCCTTTCGCACATTGCGCCCCATGTTACAATGGTTACATCACTTCCTTCTTTTAGTAATTTCGCCTTGCCAAACGGCACAACAAATTGATCACCGGGGTATGGCTTTCTTGCATATTTTGAATCAAGCAAGTTTCTGTGTTCAAAAAAGATGGTGGGATCATTGCTTCGAAGTGCAGACCGCAGCAAGCCGGTTGCATCCTCAGCATTCGAGGGATAGGCAACCTGCCAGCCAATCATGCGTGCAAAAAACACCTCGTTCGATTCACTATGCCATGGATCGCCACATTTTGCAAAACCTCCGGGCATTCGAACCACCATTGGTGCCGCAAACTTATTTGCTGTCCGCCAGCGGATGGTTCCCGTATTTTTAAGCTGTTCAGTTGCAGGATCGGCATATTTTCTGAACTGAA
>REDS01000138.1 GCA_007693395.1 Balneolaceae bacterium
AAAGAGCATCAGCTTGTAAAATTGAACCGGTCGATCGTTGAACTCCATACCGACAGGCTGATGATCTACATGGGTTCCGAAACATTTAATCTGCCGCTTGAGGATATCCGCTATATATCTGTGGAGCAGAATCATAAAATAACTGTTACCACCCCTGATCTTACACTACAGATTGATCTTGCCGGCAAAAGCGCGTTACAGTGGCAGCTCTACATCAACCGCCTGAAAAAGGGTGAAAAACCGGTGGCTTCTCTCTGATGAGTTCGTGGATCGTAGAAATTTCTGCCGGTGAGTTTTTTCTTGATTTTGCCTGGATGGGGGCACTGCTTGTGCTTGCCACCTACCTTCGCAGCAAACTGAAACTGCTGCAGGAGTATCTGATACCTGCCAACCTACTTGCGGGTATTATCGGGCTGGTTGTTGGCGCAAATCTGCTCGGCTGGGTCGATCTCACATCCGAGAGGCTGGGCACCTACGTCTATCATCTGCTGGCCCTGTTGTTTATTGCGCTCAGCCTGCGCGCACCAAGAAGGCGGATTGGTTTATCATCCGTAAAATTCGCCCTCATTTTTATGTTTGTGTACCTAACACAGGCTATTATTGGACTTCTCATCGCATTTACTCTTTTTTATACCATCATGCCCGACCTGTTTGTGGGAATCGGGTTTTTGCCGCCACTCGCATTTGGGATGAATCCAGGAATTGCATACTCAATTGGTGTTAATTGGGAGCAATTTGGTTTTGAGCATGGCGGTATTGTTGGCCTCACATTTTCTGCTGCAGGTTTTGTTGTAGCCTACACAGTGGGAATTGCACTTGTAAAACGAGGAATCAACAAGGGAAAAGCAGCATTTATTGATGCAGGAAAGGATCTGCCGGAAGATGTAAAAAGAGGAATTGTATCAAACCCAAAAGCTGACTCGGGAGAACGAATCACCACATCATCCGAAAATATTGAATCCCTTACGTTTCATATCGGCCTGATCGGGTTTACGTTTATTCTTACCTACGCCTTTGTAAAACTGATGGAGATGGGGCTTGTAGCCGTTGGTGCCGAGAATGAAATCTCAACACTCTGGTCGTTTCACTTTATATTTGCGGCAATCGTAGCTCTCTTTGTTCGCAAGCTTCTCGACTGGACCCAAGCCAGCCGGGTTGTTGATGATATTACCATGACCCGTTGCTCAAATCTCTTTATGGATTTTATGATTGTTGCTTCGGTAGCGGCTATCAGTCTTGTTGTTGTGATTCAATACTGGCTGCCGCTGCTACTTATATCAGTTGCGGTTGGTGTAGCAACCTGGGCAGTGATCTCATTTCTGATAAAAGATGCTTTCAGAGATTTTGCATTCGAACGATTTGCAGCCATTTTTGGCAATATGACGGGTACGCTGCAATCAGCACTGGTTCTGCTTCGTATCCTCGATTCGGGAATGAAATCACCCGTAAGCTACAATCTTGTTTACGGCAGCGGACTTGCACTTGTATTTGGGTTCCCTTTGTTGATATTGATTAATGCGCCAGTTCACTATTTCACAGACGTCATCCAGGGATTCTGGATCGTACTTTTTGCACTCATCGCTTATACACTTTTGATGGCCGTTGGCTGGCTCTACCTGAAACGATCAAATTCGGGTTAGATCCCCCGGCGAAGGCCTCGTTCGGTGAAGCGCCAATCTTCAATAGTGGAGTTAACCTCTCTTTCACTCCAGGAAATTTCAGTTTTACGATCTTCCCTAAGATCAAACATGGTCATCTTGGCAGGGCTCCAGAGTCCATCAGAGATCTCTTCAAACTGTTCTGCTTCGAGGCGCTTTATTTGATTGTCATTTTCATCAAAATAGTGAATGTTTTTAAGTGCGTATGTCTCTTTGATGATTTCAAACTTCACATAACTGTATTGATCGGAATCGGGCTTTGAGGCTCGAATGAGGAAAATTTCATCATGTTCCTCGAGCCATTCAAAGTCATAATCATCGGGATTTTGATCGCCAAGATCTTCGTAGGTGAAATCACTGCCCATAAAGCGATCGCCACGCTCTGAGGAACCGATGGTTTGAATGCGTCCAACAGAGGGGAGATACAGTCGCTGCGTCGTGCTTCCGCCCTCATTTACCGAAAGGAACCCGGTTCCGCGAACATTTCCCGGCGCAGAAAAAACGATTAAACTGCTGGTATCATCGCCATCATTTTTGATCCACGACTGCATGGTGCGACTGCGTGTTCGTCCGCGGTTATCGGTGATCACCATTTCCATGATGGCTGTTTCTGACTGAATGGAGTTACGCCGCTCTTCAACTTCCTCAAAGATGGCCCGTGCTTCAGCTTCATCAGTAATTCTCTCCTGGGCAGCTGCCGTCGTTGTGAAAACAGTAACAAAAATAAAGGGTAACAGTAGTAATGGATTTCTCATAAAATGTAATGTTTGAAGATCAAACGAAGCGGAGGGGGTTTACGTTCGTTGGGGATGACTTTTCGGGTTGCAGAATTTTTGATGTAGTAAGAAATAAAAAAACCAAAATGTAGGAACGAAACTCAATAAACTTTAATTTATTGACCGTAATTCAATAATTGACTATTGGTCATTTTTATGCAAAAGCTAACCCGTAAAGAGCGCGAAAAAATTGCCCGTAAAGAGCACATTCTTGATATTGCAGAAGAAATTATTGCAGAAAGGGGCTTTGATGGCGCCACAATGGATGAAATAGCTGAAAAGGCTGAAGTAGGCAAGGGTACTCTCTATTTACACTTTAAAAGCAAATCAGCAATATATCTTGGCATTTGTGAACGAGGTTCAAAGCTTCTCACACAGGAAATGGCAAAAGTTTTGCTTCTTGAGGTTTCAGGGATGGAACTTATTGAAAAAATTGGTGATGTATATCTGCAGTTCGTACGAAAAAATCCTGTCTACTTTCATGCATTTAATTACTATGAAAGCTTATTGAATGATGAAATTATAGCTAAAAGTGATCTTGTTGATCGCTGTGAGAAGAGCGCAAAAGAAGCCATGACTTATATTGTTCGCGCGCTGCAAATAGGGATGCAGGATGGTTCTATAAAAAGCACATTCGAGCCTCATGAACTGGCGCTTATTATCTGGGGTGCATCAAAAGGTGTGGTTAATATGTCGTTTTCAAAGCAGAAGCGGAATCATATGAAAATTCTTGATGATGTGAACTTCAGTCTTGATACACTGATTCATAGTTTGATTAATCTGTTCGCCTTCGGAATGAAAAATGACCAACAGTCACAAAAATAGTTGAAACTAACGAATATTATCAACGTAATACTCAGTTGATTCAAAAAAATTTAATTCAGAGTCACAGTTTATTTATGAAAAATTTACTTCCAATAATTCTGCTATTTACTCTGTTTTTTGCAACTGCCTCCATTTTGCAGGTAAACGCGCAGCAGGCTGCTATTCAGAACGGTGAAATACCAGATGAAATAACAATAACTGTTGATGAAGCGCTGCAGATTGCCCTCGTAAACAACTACATGTTAAGAAGAGGTCTGCTTGATGTTGAAAATGCAGAAGCTCAGATTCGCGAAGCCTGGGGATCTGTTTATCCGCAATTGAGCGCATCAGGTAACTATACCCGAAATTTACAGACACCAAATCCATTCGCCGGTTCTGACGCAGGCGGTTTATTTGAAACATTGGGTGCCTTAGAGTGGCTCGCTTATAATGAAGCTGCCCGCACAGATGGTAACCCCGATACACAACCCATACCGATTGATGAGTTTTTCGACAGGCAGCAGGCTGGTTTTGAGGAGGCGGGTATTACACCGCCGGGCCTTGATGGCAGCAACCCCTTTGCAGTTGAAAATCAGTTTCAGTTTGGCTTAGCGTTGAACCAAACCATTTACAATGGCGCTGCATTTGCAGCAATTCGCGGGGCTCGCCAAATAAGAGAACTCAATGAAGAACAGACTAAGTTAGACCAGCAGATCGTAGCAGATCAGATTCGAACTTCATTTTACACCGCACTTCTGGCAAAAGAGCAGGTTGATGTAATACGTGCCAGCGTGCAACGACTGCGGGAAACTGTTGATGAAACGGCAAAAGCAGTGCAGGCAGGGGTGCTTTCTAAGTTTGACCGTGTTAGTGCCGAAGTTGAACTTGTAAATCTTGAAACAAGTCTGATCGAGGTTGAAAATCAGGCAGATCTTGCCATTAAAAATCTTGCTTTGCAATTGGGCATCCCTACCAGAACAACACTGAATCTGAGAGGTGCCCTCGAATATAACGACAGCATGCTCCCCGAAACACTTGACCCCCAGATGGCCTATGAAATGGCTCTTCAGCTGCGCCCCGATATTCGTCAAAGCGAAGGACTCATCGATCTGCTGAATGTAGAACAGGATATCACAAGGGCTGGTTTCCTGCCAACAGTAAGTGCATTCGCAAATGCTGCATATATTGGCCAGGTGCCTTCAAACAGAGTTTCTGTGCGCCCGGTTGAGGGGCAGGATTTTACATTCACTTCAGAATCGCGCCGTTTTTTTGATAATTCATACTGGAACCCGGCTGTGGCTGTAGGGATTCAGTTTAGCTGGCAAATTTTCAATGGCTTTCAAACAAGAATGCGTGTTGAACAGGGCAGAATCGCAATACGCCAGGCTGAGATAGACCGGGAATTTCAAAAGAATGCCGTGTACCTGGAAATTGAACAGGCAGTCAGGAATCTTGAAAATGCCCTTAAACGAATCCAAAGCCAGGAGAGAAATATCGAACAAGCGCAGCTAAACTACGAGTTTGCGCTATCCAGACTGGCTGAAGGGGTAGGAACACCATTACAAGAACGGCAGGCATCATCACTGCTCGATCAAAGCAGAGTAAATTACCTTTCTGCTGTTTATGACTATCTGGTTGCACTCAGTAATTACGAAAAAGCGATCGGCAAACCCATACTCAATGACTAACATTTTTTTATAAATCACAAAGAACCACTCAAAATGCTGAAAAAAGGGATAACATTAGGAATAGCTTTTCTTTTATCAATCGCGATGATATCGTGTGATGGAGAAGCAGAATCAAGCGAAAACAACAATAACGGTGTACGGTTGATGCCGGTTGAAACGGTAACCATAGAGCAGGGTGATTTTGAAGATTTTATCAGGCTTACGGGTACAGTTGAGGCTCTTGAAGATGCCACTATCTCGGCAGAAGTTTCCGGCCGTATACTCTCCATAAGTAATCGAGGTGATCGGGTTAACCGCGGAGGTGTTATTGCAAGACTTGATGACAGGGTGATTCAGGCACAGTTCGATGCGGCAAAAACCGGCTTCGAACTCGCAGAGGACACGTTTAACCGACTTGAAGCACTGTATGCAGATTCAATTATCAGTACTCAGGATTTTCGCAGTGCAAGGGCTCAGCGCGATCAGGCAAAAGCCCAGTTAAATCAGGCCGAAAAAATGCTGCAGGATTCCAACATCGAAGCGCCGTTCAGCGGCAGAATTGAAGATCGAATGGTAAGAACGGGGGAGCTCATTAACCCCGGTATGCCCGTTGTTAGGCTTGTAAATACCAGCAGGGTACGTGTTCTTGCCGGTATTCCGGAGCGTTTTGCCGGAGAAATTGGTGAAGGTTCTGAGGTAGAAATCAGAATTCGGTCGTTCGGCGGTGATGCAATTGAGAGCCGTATCAGCCATGCCGGAAATGTGATTGATCCGGACACCCGTACCTTTACAGTTGAGATTGAGCTTGAAAACCCCGGAGAGCGTATTAAACCGGACATGGTGGTTGATCTTAGGGTGAAACGATCCAAGCTAACCGATGTAATCATTATCCCAAGAACTGCTGTTTTGCGGGATGAAGAGGGAGTGTCAGTGTTTCGCTCAGCCGAAAGTGACGGCAGAAAAGTGGCAGAATTGGTTGCAGTGAGGACAGGGCTGGCCTCCGGTGCGCTCATCCAAATAGTGGAAGGCATTGAAGTAGGCGATGAAATTGTGGTTTCCGGTATGCGTACTCTCAGTGCCGGTGATGAACTTAATGTGATTACAAATGAAAGCAACCTTGAAAGGGCAGAGAGATTGCAGGCAGCTGAAAGGCCGGTTGCATCATTCTAATTAAACCTGCGAAAAGCCCAAAAATATCTGAGCAATTGTAAGCTATGAAACTAACTGAAATCACATTAAAAAACAGAACCGCCATTATTGTGCTTACGGCAATATTGGTGATTGCGGGGGCATACAGCTACAGTACCATTCCGAAAGAGTCTAACCCCTCTATAGAGATCCCGATATTCATTGTGAATACCATCTATCCTGGTATTTCGCCATCTGACATGGAATCCCTCGTTACCCAGCCGATAGAACGAGAGCTGCAGGGAATTAATGGCGTGAAAGATATCCGATCTACAACAACTGAAAGTTTTAGCAGTGTTATTGTAGAGTTTGATCTGGATGTTCCAATTAATGAGGCAAGCCAGCGCGTGCGTGAGAGGGTTGATCTTGCCAGAACGGATCTCCCGCCGGATGCTGAAGAACCTTTTATTATCGAGATTGATCTGGATGATTTCCCGATCATGACGATAAACCTATCGGCTGATTATCCGCTATCTCGGCTAACTGAAGTTGCCGAACGGCTCGAGGATACTATTGAAGGAATTTCCGGAATCCGGGAAGTAGAAGTGATAGGAAGTACTGAACGTGAAGTACAGGTAAATGTTGATCTTGCTGCACTTAACGGTTACGGACTATCATTTGGCCAGCTTGTAAATGCAATTCAGGGGCAAAATCTTACCATACCCGGCGGAACTGTTGACGTAGATATGATGAGTTATCTGATCAGAGTGAGCGGTGAATTTGAAGACCCTGCAGAAATTGAAAATCTTGTGGTTGCCCGGCCTATGGGTGAGGGACCACTTGGCCCGGGCCTGGTTTACATGCGCGATGTTGCAGAAGTTATGTTTGGATTTAAAGATCGTGAAAGTTTTGCCAGGCTGCGTGCTTATAAAATTGATGATAACGGTCGAAAAATAGACCTCCCTGATGAGGAGATTCAGGATAATCAGGTAATAAGCCTTAACGTAAAAAAACGGCCGGGTGTAAATATTCTCGATACAGCGAACGAGATCATGGAAATAGTAGATCAGTTTGCGCTGCCTGCCGGTACAAATGTTGTTATTTCAGGTGATGTAAGTGAGGATATTGTTCAGCTTATTTCAGATCTGGAGAATAGTATCATCAGCGGTATGCTGTTTGTGGTGCTGGTACTTGTTTTCTTCCTTGGTGTGAGAAATGCGATATTGGTGGGTACTGCGGTACCACTATCCATCCTTGTGGGTTTCATAGTGTTGGCTGCCTCAGGGCAAACAGTGAATTTTATTATTCTATTCAGTTTAATTATTGCGCTAGGTTTGCTGGTGGATAACTCCATTGTGGTGGTAGAAAATATCTACCGATACCGAGAAATGGGCTACGAACGATTCCAGGCAGCCAAGCTTGCCACAGATGAAGTTGGCTATGCATTGATTGCTGCCACATCAACCCTGCTTGCTGCGTTCATCCCGATGACATTTTGGCCGGGAATTATTGGACAATTTATGGGTTACCTGCCTATGACGCTGATCATCGTGCTGATCTGTTCGCTTTTCGTAGCGCTCGTGCTTTATCCGGTATTAACCGCATATCTCGTAAAACTCGACCATGAGAAGAAGCAGAAAAAATCTGCCTTTGTAAAAGGGTTGGGCATTGGCCTGGTTGTGTTTCTTGCTGTAGCGATTGGTATGGCCAACCTTACAACTCTGTTTGTTTCTATTTTGGCGGTAGCATTTTTCTATCTCTCTTATAAGTTCCTTATCAAACCACTGTCAGAAATTTTCACGAATCGAACTCTGCCGAGAATTCTGCAATACTATAAGGTAATGATGAGAACATTGCTGAAGCGCGACTATAAACCAAAATATGCGATGCTGAGAAATACACTCGCTTTGGGAAGTCTGGCTCTGGCTATGCTGCTGGCAATTCTTGGTGGTGTGGTGGGTATTTTTTCTCCCGCGTCAGGCATTTTAATGGCACTTGCAGGTATTTTTGGGATTATTGGCTTTGTAATGGTAATTGTGCACTTTATTGAAGCCATTTTCAGAGGAGGCAAAGTTTCGATTATTGCCGGATTTTTCCTTGCGCTTTTTAACGCTATTGTGCTCATGGCTGTATCATTTACAACCTCTGTTGCTCTTACCGTTTGGGTTGTGTTGATGGCAGTACCGGTACTGCTTATAGTTATTGGGGCGTTCGGGCTGTTGCGAAGATCTGAGAAACCACTGATTCTAACCGACAACAGAGCCCTTCTGCTCAACTCTGTGGTAGCATCGCTTTTTGCCATCTTTGCAATGTTTGGTTTTGCACCAACAGGAGTGGAGTTCTTCCCGGAAACCGATCCTAACCGAATTATTGTTGAACTCGAAGGGCCAATAGGCATGAACGTGAACGCGAGTAATGAAGTAGCAAAATTTGCTCAGGAACGTATTTATGAGCTCATTAGCAGTGATGAGAAAGTTCGCGGAAACATCGAAAGTGTGCAGACAAATGTTGGTGTATCGGGCGACCCGTTTTTTGGCGGAGGCGGACAAAGTCCCGAACTATCCCGTATTACACTTAACCTCGTTGATTTTGGAGACAGAGCGGAGCCATCAGCAGCTACACTTACCAAATTAAGAGAAGTGGTTCGCGATATACCCGATATCATTATAAGTATTGAAGGTGAAGAGATAGGCCCGCCAACCGGAGATCCTGTTAATATTGAAGTATCCGGCGAAGATTTTGATGAGATTGTAAGAATTACACAAGAGATCACACAAATTTTGATTGATGCTTCTACATCGAACGCTGTGCCAGGCCTTGTGGATGTTCGTAATAACGTAAGCGGCGGCCTGCCTGAGTATCGTATTCTTGTGGATTACGAAGCGGCAAGCCGGTTTGGCCTGAGTATGGCAGATATTGCACAGACTATCCGTATCGCAAACAACGGTCTTGAAGCAAGCAAGTGGCGCGATGGAGAAGATGAATACGACATCGTTGTTAGGTTGCGCCCCGAAGACAGGCAAGACCTTGAAAGTCTGAGAAATCTCAACATCAGAACTCAGATGGGGACAAGTGTTCCGCTGGTATCTGTAGCAACATTTGAAGAGGGCTCAGGGCTGGGTAACATCACACGGTTAAATCTTGCCAGAACTGCCACTGTAATTGGTAAGGCAGCACCCGGTTTTAGCGGGCCTGAGGTACTGGCAAAAGCGCAGGAGGTACTTGCAGAGTATCAGCAGAATTTGCCGCCTGGCTATACAATGGAATATACCGGTGAGAGTGAAGATCAGGAAGAAGCATTCGGGTTTTTAACAACGGCACTTCTGATTGGATTTGCCCTCATATTCCTTGTAATGCTTGCCAAATTCAACAGTATTGTTTCCCCGTTGATTATTATGACCGCAGTTGGCCTGAGCCTTATTGGCGTACTGCTTGGCCTTATTCTTACACGAACACCGTTCGGGCTGATGACCTTTATCGGGATAATTTCACTTGCAGGCATTGTTTGTGTAAACAATATCGTTCTGATGGACTACGTGAAACAGCTCACTGAACAGGGACTCAGTAAAAAGAATGCAATTATTGAGGCTGGTTTGATCCGTTTTCGTCCGGTTATTCTAACAGCACTGACCACTATTTTAGGATTGGTTCCACTCACTTTTGGAATCAACATCGATTTTGTTGAGCTGTTTACAAGCTTCGATCCCAAATTCCAAATTGGTTCAGAAAACACGGCTTTCTGGGGCCCAATGGGTATAGCGATTATCAGCGGACTTACATTTGCAACTTTCCTTACACTTGTTGTTGTGCCGGTTATCTACTCTTCGTTCGATTCGGTATCGAAACGAATTGCATCTCTGAAATAGGTAGCCTGCTGAGATTTTGAGCAGATCTTGCAATGTTCGATCTGTTCAAAATTTCTTATTTTTAGCCACCAAATAAGAAAAAATTACTAAATAACTAACATTGTGATACAACGTCCGCAAACAATTTATCTGCTTGCCGCTGCAATTTTTAATTTCGCTGTTTTTTTTACTTCTCTCTACAGCCGCGCTATGGCAGACCCTGTTCAATGGATTGGTTGGGGGTTGGCTATTTCGCTTACACTTGTTGTTATTGTCAGTATAGCAGCAATTTTTCTTTACAATAACAGGAAAAAGCAGCTAACAGTCGTAAAAACAGCAACCTATTTTCAGATTATTGCCCTTGCAGCTGTAGGGGGAATACTATTTTCTCTGGGTGGTTTTGGTGCTTATCTGCTTTGGGAAGTTGCAGGTACTCTGTTCATATGTTTAGCTTTGCTTATGTTATGGCTGGCAGGCAGAGGGATTAAAAAAGACGAAGATCTTGTTAAATCGATGGATCGTATACGGTAATTCAGATTGAATACCTATAACCACTCAGAAATACCCGTTGCAAAGGTAACCTTGCTGCTCGTGGTGGGGTTGCTTACGTTTGGTTTTGCACCAATTCTTGTGCGCTATGCAACGGATGTTGAAGCACTTACACTTGCTGCATTACGAACATTTTTTGCGGTACTCTTTCTTATTCCATTTTGGCTGCCAAAACGGTTACCGCTAAAAAAATTAAAAGAGAATGGTGCCAAGCCTATATGGTTAATAGCAGCAGGAATATCTCTTGGACTGCATTTTTCACTCTGGATCTGGTCGCTTCATTACACTTCAGTTGCATCGGCTTCGGTACTTGTAACTATCCATCCCGTGATGCTAATTGTGGCAGAAAGCCTCATCTTCAAAAAGAAATTCAGGCCATTAGTATGGATTGGCGTGTTCATAGCTTTTGGTGGGTCTGTACTGCTTGGTATCTCTGACGATACCCAGGCAGGGCAGTTTCCAAATGCGCTATTGGGTAATATACTCGCACTCTCCGCAGCAGTAATATTTGTTGTCTATTTTATGATCGGCCGAACCATTCGGCAACACACAGAATGGATTGATTATGTATTTTATGTATATCTTTATGCCGCTATAACATGCATTTTACTTGCTATTATCTGGTCGGGGGGCTGGCCATACATCAGTGGAGTTGCACTTTTGGTTGGGATTGGGCTTGCAATTGGGCCTACAATCATTGGGCATGGATCAATGAACTATGCGGTCAAATATGTATCACCAACTCTTTTATCAACTCTTATCCTCTCAGAGGCAGTAATTGCTGCAATTGCGGCATTTTTTATTTTCGATGAGGTTCCTGCGCCTTTTTCAATTGCAGCTATGCTAATTATAATGACGGGAGTGGCATTCAGCTGGACTCGAAAAGTAACACGAAAAAAATAAGCCTGATTTATAGATATCGTCGAAAAACTATCTTAAAAAGAGCAACTTACGTTAGTTTTCAACATATATAAGCACGGCTAAGATCCGATCGTATAATAATGCTAACTGGTTTAGCGGCAGAAAATTAAACATAATCGAGAGATGTAGGTTTTACTAACATGGGAATACACCAATCTTCAAAGTTTTGGTCAAATGAAACAAAACAGGTATTTTGTACGTTAAAGAAAGCTAAAACAAACACCAAAAACTACGATAACATACGTTATTTAGCAGCTAAAGAGAGATTCACCAAATTTTAGTTCGTTTATAATTTCTTATACAGATCACATTGGATAAGCAAGGTTAAAAAAAGGAGGTTTCGATTCGGCAGTGATATCCAAACATGCTGCCACATCTGCTTTCTCTATTGATAACGAACCTTTCATTATATGAATACAACACCATTTCCATTCAATAAGTACAGCTTCTTAGCAATTTTTCTGCTGTCCTTTTCCCTCATTCAATGCAAAAGCGATAAGGAAAAACCAGATCTATCCAGAAGCGGTTTGCTTACCCAGTATGAACCAATTGAGCGAGACTTTGCCGATATAAAAGCCAATGGCGTCTTAAGAATGATTACCTATTACAGCTCAAATACCTATTTCTTAAACCAGGGTATTGAAGTGGGCTTTGAATACGAACTTCTCAGAGAGTTTGCACGGGAGAATGATTTAGGTTTGGAAGTTATCATTTTGGGTGAAAATGAAAATCCATTCGATCTGCTAAACCAGGGTGTGGGTGATGTGATTGCAGCAAATTACACCATTACAGAAGATCGCAGAAAAGTGGCAAACTTTACCCGCCCGTATAATATTGTTGATCAGTTGGTTGTCTATTCGGTTGATTTGCCGAACAGGCCGGAAACCCTTGAGGAATTATCAGGATCTGGCATTCCCATCTCAGTAAGAAGAAACAGCTCATACTACAATCGCCTGCTTGATTTAATTGAGGAAGGGTATGATCTGGAAATCGACCTGCTTCCTGAAAGTATGGATACGGAAGCAGCTTTGGTTCAAATTGCCAATGGCAATCTAAGGGCCACAATTGCGGATGATAATATGTTTCATGCGGCCAACAGATATATGGATGGATTATTTGAAGGTCCGGTAATTGCAGAGTCTGACACGATAGCATGGGCAATCCGCACAAATACACCCGATCTTGAAAGCCGAATGAACCGCTACCTTTACAAACACTTCAGGTTTGTAGCGGAAGACAACAGGCCACGGCGTTCTACATTTCTCAATATTCTTCGGCGAAGATATTTCGAACAAAGCCGCCAAATGGCAGAATATTACAATCCCGAATGGCAGTATCAGTCAATGGGAATAATCTCTCCTTATGATGATGTTGTAAGGCCAGTAGCTGAAGAAGTGGGCGTAGACTGGCTTCTTGTAACAGCAGTAATTGCACAGGAATCGAGCTTCAACCCTGATGCGAAAAGCTGGGCCGGCGCTGTTGGCCTGATGCAAATTATGCCTCAATTCGTTGATACACCTTACGAGGAGTTGTACGATGTGGTAACAAACATTCAGGTTGGTACGCAGATTCTTAAAGATCATCTGGATCACTATGCATACATGGACAGCACCAACCAGATTGCCTTTGCACTTGCGACTTATAATGTTGGTATGGGGCACATGGCTGATGCCAGACGCCTGGCTATAGATCGTAACCGTAATCCAAATGAATGGGAAAATGTGGCAGAAGCTCTTTTAATGCTGATGCAGCACCGGTATTATCAAAATGCCAGATTTGGATTTGCCAGAGGAATTGAGCCCGTTCGTTATGTAGAAGAGGTTATGAACAGATACCGAACATACGAAGCGGTTCTTGCACTCGCAGAACAACAGCAGCGTTCAGGACTTACAAACCTTGTGGGGCCGCAGTTCAATCGCAGGCCCTGAGAATCAGTAGGGTGAGGTCATCAGAAAAAACATTTCCTGAAAACCTTTTTACACTATCTATAATGGCATCCATAATTTCCGCTGAACTCTTGTCACGATTTTCGATGATACAACTTTTCAGCCTTTCTGTGCCATATTCTTCAGAGTTCTTGCTCATGGTTTCATCAATGCCATCGGTATAGCAAACCAGCAAATCACCCGGGTTAAGCTGTACATCGGTCTGCTCATAGGGCATAAATGTTTCCATGGCTCCAAGTAGCAGCCCGCCTTTCGTTAACTCGATGAACTCATCTGAATTTAAACGTAGCAATAATGGTGGGTTGTGGCCCGCGTTAACATATCGCAGAATTTTGTGGTCGCTAAGATATTTTCCCCAGAAAAAGGTGATGAACTTATCGGAAGGGGTATTCTTGTGAATAATATTATTGATTCTGTCGGTAGCTTCGCTCAGTGTAATATCAACCGGCAGAAGTACATGAAGCATAGATTGCAGGTTTGCCATAAGCAGAGCGGCAGGCACTCCCTTGCCGGTAACATCAGCTATGGCAAAGATGGTACTCCCATCCGGGGCTTCGGCAATATCGAAATAATCGCCCCCTACCTCCCGCGATGATACAGTTTTCGCAGCAAGATCTATTCCGGGTATTTCAGGTATGGGCTCGGGCAACAGGCCCTCTTGAATTGCCTTAGCAATTGAGAGCTCTTCTTCCATTCGTTCTTTATCAATTCTCTCTTCAAGGAAGAATGTTTTTTGTATAGAGATAACGGCAAGATTTGCAAGGGATTTAAGAAAGTTATAATCTGACTCAGAAAAAGGAACTTTGTTAACTCGTTCACCAACTCCAATCAGGGCTACTCTCTCATTTTGAATGGTTACACTAATTAGTGCGGTAATATTACTTTTTTGGATCCATTCGTGTTGGTTTTTGAGATTCTTATCAACCACAACAATATCTTCATCTGCTTCTAAAAAGATGGAATTAATCTGCTTTTGAGTGGGCTTTGCCACAGTACCACTTGAGGTAAGGAGCGAGTATTTACTGCCGGTTTTGTAAATCAGGAAAAACGTTCGGATAAATAGCTGCCCAAGAAGGGCAAATTTGAAGATGGATGAAATCTTCTCTCTGTCTACAAGCAGGTTAAACTCTTTGGAAAGATCGAAAAGAGTGTTGAGCTCGTGAATACGCTTGTCGAGGTTTCTGTATGTGTTGGTGAGCTCTGTGAATAGTTGCGAGTTTGCAAGAGCTGCAGTTGATATAATACAGAGACTTTCGGTGAACTCGAGATCTTCAGTACTGAAAGAGGTTCTGTTTGCCTTAGGGCCAAGCAAAAGATAACCATGGTGATTATTGCTTGTTCTTAAATTGAAAAGAAAACAGTTTTGCAGATCTGCACCGGTTTGCGGTTTAATTTTATCATTAAATCCAACTTCAAAAAACGGCTCTTTGTTCTGCTTGGAACCCAATTCAAACGTATAGTTTGCTCCCTCTTCAAGCTTGTCGAACCCTTTTTTCTTTTTTAGGCAATAGGTTCCTTCAACAGGATCATGAATAAAAATTGCTGCTTTGGTTACCATCAGGCGGCCCATTAAAATGAGCAGTAAATTATTGAGAACAAAATTGGTATCCCGCGATTCCACAAGCATTCTGCTCGTTTCAATAACGGTTTTGAGTTCGAATGTTGAGTGAGATTGGTTTTTTTCTTCGCCCATAGCAATGATTATCAACTTCTGATTTTGCTCATCCGAAGAACATTCTCATCGTTATTTGTGGAGTAGTGAACATCATCCATGAGGTTTTTGATAAGAAAAATTCCCATTCCACCTCTTTTTTTCTTTTCAATCTGCTTCTTGAGATCGGGCCTTTGGTACCTGTTCGGATCAAATCCTGCCCCGCGATCGGTAAGTGTTATGCTCAGTTGATCGCCATCAAACTCAAGCTCAATCGTGATATTCTTTGTTTGATCAAACTGATAAGCATGCTTAATGATATTCGTACAGGCTTCATCTACTGCAAGCTGAATATCAGAAATTTGTTTTTCGTTGAATCCATGTTCCCTGGCATGTTTCGCCACAAACTTTCGGATATCAGTAAGCTTTGAGGTTGCAGCCTTAATGGCTTTGTGATATGTAGCTGTATTATCCAAAAACCTTTTCAGCTTTCGCTTAAGAATTTATTGATCGCCTGCTTTTCATCGTCAAAAATATCGTACAGTGTGGGGAAACCGAGCAAATCAAACACGTTGTATACTTTATCGTTCATGTTAGATAGCTTTATATCTCCGCCAATAGTTCTTACATCTTCTATATATGCCATAAACACTCCAAGGCCTGCACTGGCTATATAATCGAGTTCTCTGAAGTTCACGATGATGTTGGATTTTTGATCGCTGATGAGGTTTTTAAGTGATTCCTCAAGCTGAGAGGCTGTATGTGCATCGAGCTCGCCATACAGATCAATAATCTCGAAACCGTCGGAATTGCGGTGCTCAATTTTGAATGTTTTCATCTTTGGTTAAAATCTAATTGAAAAGAAAATTGTACATCTAAATATAGAACTAAGTAAGACAGAGCAAAAATAAGAATACGATTTTAAGAAAGGCATGTTGCAAAAAAAGAGGGTATCACACGTATCCGGTGTGATACCCTGACTATTCATCAAGAGAGACGCTACTTGAGCGCGTTTTATATTACCAAAAATGATTGTAAATCCACAATAATAAATGAGAAAGAACTCTTATTTTTAAAAAAATCGGCTTTTTTACCTGCTCGGAATCAGATTAGTAGGTGAAAATACGTATAAAATTGATTGCAACTGATGGTATTTTCACAAGTTGATGGCATATCAGTATTTATGGATAAACTATATTTTTATTTTTGTTTGCACACAGTTTAAATTCTGAAATGTAAAGCATAAAAAAAGCCATCGCTTTAGAGCGATGGCTTTTGATTGAATGCTATGATTAATGAATAGAATTTAATCCATTAATCTGATTTTGATATTTCTGAACCAAACATCATCACCATGATCTTGTAAGGCAATGTAGCCGGGCTGATTAATACCAAAGTTCTCATACTCAGCAAACTTGCTGTTGGCAACCATGTCATTCCATGCTGGAGTGCCAAGGTGGTATTCAACAACTGGAACTCCGTTCTGAAAGTGTACAACAGTTCCGCGATATACAAGAACCTCTGCTTTATTCCACTCGCCAGCTCCTCTGAAGTTTTGAGGTACGGCAGGAATAAGATCATAAAGTGCACCTGCTTTTCGGTTTCCGTCAATGCCAAGTTCAGCATCGGGGTGGCGGTCGTTGTCCAGGATTTGCATCTCCGGAGCTGACTGCCAGATAGGGGTATTCTCTATCTCTTGCCCAAGGTAGAAGATACCGGAGTTACCCCCTTCAGATACCTTCCACTCAAGTGATAGCCTGAAGTTGTGGAACTTTTCATCAAATATGATGTCTCCGCCTTCTCCGCCAGCTTCACCCATTCCGGTACCGATTACCCGAAGTGTACCATCTTCAACTACCCAGCCGCCTTCAGGAAAAGAATCCTGATTGTAGCCGCGCCAGCCGGTTGTGGTTTCTCCGTCGAACAGGAGTACCCAACCCTCGTCAATCTCGGCTTGGGTTAGTGTATTGATAGGTACTTCTTCTTCAGCATGCTCTGCTTGTTGTTCGTCTGAAGCGCAAGCTGCAAACAAAACAGCCGCTAAAACAAACACAGCGAGTAATTGAATCATTGAACTGATTTTCATGATTTTTATACGTTAGGTTTTAGTTCATAGTTAAATTAAGCCGGCATGTCTGGCAAGTACCAGCCCTCTCGGTAGTTGGTTTTGATGAGGCTGTTTGCAAATTCACGTGCGTTCAGAGGCTCGGTCATATCACGTCTGAATGATGGGTGTCCATCTTCAATGGTGAAGCCATCTTCAATGATGATTCTGAGTGACTCATCCGGGCCGATATTAGTGAACTGCATGTTTTCGCCATCCCAGTGGAGCTCTTTGTTAAGAGCCTGCAGGCGAACTGCCAATACTCCCATCACAACCATTTCATTAAATGGGCCTGCCTCATGGAAAGCAGATTTTGCTTCTACACGATTTTCAGGGCTCTCCTTACAGGCACGCACCCAATCCATGTAGTGATCAGTGTCAACACGTCGCTCAGTTTTTGGTACGTCAGGTACCCGTCCTGAGAGTAACCACGGGTCTAATCCATAGCAGCCGCAAACCATGGTATCTTTAGAACCGTGGAAGATTACAGCACCACCCGCATGGTTCATATTGCCGCCACCCGGCCATGCTTCCGGCTTATATTTTTGTGCTTCTGTCCAGCCTTCAGGCTTTACAGGCTGCAAGCCGCCATCATACCAGTCTATTTCAACTGCTGGCTGAAGACCGAAGCTGGTTTGTCTTCTTGGGTAAACCAATCGTACTTTTTGTGAAACTGGAGCACTGTCTCTAAGCAACATGGATGAACTTCCCTGTACTCTTGTGGGGTAGCCGAGTTCAAGTGCCTTGAAAGGGGCTTCAAGAATGTGGCATGCCATATCTCCTAATGCACCTGTACCGAAATCCCACCAGCCGCGGAAGTTCCAAGGTGTGTAGATCTCATGGTATGGCTTCATCTTAGCGGGCCCAACAAAAAGATCCCAGTCCAACGTATCCGGTACCGGCATTTCTTCTGATGGAGTGTTGAGGCCTTGAGGCCAGATTGGTCGGTCTGTAAAGGCTTCGATCTTTCTTATTTCGCCGATTTCGCCCGCTTTAATCCACTCAATCATGAGGTTAATTCCTTCTCCGGAAGAACCCTGATTACCCATTTGGGTAGCAACTTTATGCTTTGCAGCAAGTTTAGTGAGCAATCTTGATTCGTAAACTGTGTGTGTAAGCGGCTTTTCTACATAAACATGTTTGCCTTCAACCATTGCATGTGCAGCCTGAATGGCGTGTGTGTGGTCGGATCCGGCAATCATCACGGCATCGATGTCATCCATCATTTCATCATACATCACCCTGTAATCTTTATATTTTTTTGCATCAGGGTAATTTCTGAATGCGTTCTCTGAATATCTCCAGTCAACATCGCACACAGCAACAATATTTTCAGATGTCATTGCCTGAAGAACAGCGTTACCACGGCCTCCGACTCCAATACCTGCTATGTTCAATGTATCGCTTGGTGCTTTGTGGCCTAAACCACTTACCACTTTACTTGGTACAATGGTAAAAGCAGCGGAGAATGCTGCTGCTTTTCCGAGAAAATCGCGGCGTGATAAACCACTTTTCTTTTTATCATCTAACTCTTTCATGATTGGACGTATTTATTTTATGGTTCAATTTACAAATATCCTTTTTTGAGTGTGTACATCATATATTACAAATCAGGAAAGCTGGTACTCATGTCAAAGGGAGAACACCACTTAGTCCGAGCCGGATTTGTTGAGTTTGTACCATCAAAATTAGCATACATAACGGTATATTAATCTTTTTTTCGTGTTACGTCAATTAAAAAGGATGCGCTTTCACAGCTTTATACATAAAGCACGTCACAAAACACGCAGATGTAGAAAAATTATTGTATAAAATCGGCATAACTTACTGAAACAATCATGCATGTACATGAGTATTGAAATAAGCAGACTTAACAAAAAATAACCTCACAAACTATGAAATTGTTGTTAAAAAGTTCGGCACTTCTATTTTGTATTCTGTTAATCACTTCAGCCGGCAAAACTGCCAAAGCTCAATGGGCTGTTGGCGCCTCATACGAAATAAGAACAGAAGACCCCACAAATGGATTTGGTGCAAGAATTGAAAAAAATGTACTCAACATTTTGCCGTTACTCGATCTTGATATCAGAGCCCATCTAAGCTACTTTAACGATACAAATAATGTTAGTATAAGCGAGTTTGCCATTAGCGGCGATTTTGACCTCTATGACTTTGGC
Organism: Balneolaceae bacterium; assembly: GCA_007693395.1. Taxonomy (GTDB): domain Bacteria; phylum Bacteroidota; class Rhodothermia; order Balneolales; family Balneolaceae; genus Rhodohalobacter. The sequence continues at coordinate 19,227 of REDS01000138.1, forward strand.
CTGGCTGCTATACTTGGGTTAAATGTAGGTTTGGTAAAACCGTATGCCGGGTTTGGTGTTGGCATGGAGCGTTACAAATTCAACCCCGAATTACCGGAGGCAGCTTTTACTGAAAACGGATTCTACTACAACGGTTTTGGTGGAGCAGAGATAACACTCTTTCCATTTTTAAGGCCTTTTATAGAGTACAGAATAAGCCGGATTTCTTCGATGGATGATATAAATTTCGATAACATTGGGAGGCTGGCTGTAGGGGTGAACCTGAGGTTTTAATTCTATTTTTCATATGCATAGCCCCTCATCGCTAAGTATTACATAGCACGACGTATCTATTCAGGTGATTTTAAAGAAGTAAAAAATTCCTTAGTTTATATAGACTGAATTTAAATAAGAAAATTTAAGTTCAGTATGATTCATTAGCTTAGGTTTGTTTTTTATGCTGCTTGAAGTAAAACATATTGAGAAATCGTTTGAAGATGGGGTTCCTGTAATTCAACAGGCTTCGTTTGAGGTTCAGGAAAATGAGATATTTGCTCTTCTCGGGCCCAGCGGTTGCGGAAAAACTACAACACTGCGAATGATTGCAGGGTTTGAACATACAGATCGGGGAGAGATCTATCTTGAAGGCGAACTCCTTTCATCAAGTAAGGTTCACAAAGCTCCGCAAAAAAGGGGCATCGGGTTTGTATTTCAGGACTATGCCCTTTTCCCGCATATGACTGCACTCGATAATGTAGCATTTGGGCTTGCAAAACTGCCAAAATTTAAGAGAAAAGTCTTCGCTGAAGAGGTGCTTTGCCGTACCGGTATGGGAGATCATAAACATAAAAGCCCTGCAGAACTATCCGGCGGACAACAACAAAGAGTTGCTCTTGCAAGAGCCATTGCACCTGAGCCTAAGCTTGTTCTTCTCGATGAACCATTTTCTAACCTCGATGCAATGCTTAGGGAATCTACCCGAAAAGAGGTCCGCTCAATCTTAAAAAAAGCCGGCATGAGCGCTGTATTGGTTACTCACGATCAGGAAGAGGCACTCTCGTTTGCTGACCGCATTGCAGTAATGAATGAAGGTAGAATTGAACAGATTGGCCTGCCAGAAGAGGTTTACTATCAGCCAAAAACAAAATTTGTTGCACAGTTTCTGGGCCGTACAAACCTTTTTGAAGGTGATGTAGATAATTGTGATACTATTCAAACCAAACTTGGATGTATTAAACTAAACCGTTCTGCCAACGGACGAGTAACATGTTCCATCCGGCCTGAACACCTCACCATTGAAACTCCAAACGGCTCATCGAACGGATACAGCCGCGGTATCATCATCGCAAGAGAGTTTAAGGGGCACGATATTACCTACCACGTAGAGTGCGCCGGAGAGCGTTACATCATCCACACCGATAACAGAATAGTCTTTGAAAAGAATGATGAGGTTGTTGTAAAACCACTTGAGGCTGCTGTTGTGCTAGACAATCTGAATTAAGCTCAGATTTCCCAACTTTATAAAATGTAATATGCAACGAAAAAGAGTTTAAACCGTATTACTGAGTAGTGTTGAATATTAGAAATCGGTTTTGAACAGGTTATTACTTTTCCTCTTATTACTGGCCGCATTACCCAACGTTTTAGTTGCACAGCAGGAAGTTCAGGGTACTGTGCTTGATGCTGAAACAGGAGAGACACTTCCCTCTGCCACAATTCTACTGGAGGGTACATTTCGTGGTACAATCACCAACCCTGAGGGACAGTTTAATATTCAGATAGACAGGTTTCCAGCAACTCTTGTTGTTAGGTATATAGGCTACAACAGCGAACAAATTGTATTAGATGAGGCGCCGGATGGGCTTATTCAGGTTCAATTAGCTCGATCGGTAACCGAACTGGAAGAGATTACAGTCACGGAGCAAGATCCCGGACTCTCTATAATGGAGATTGTGATTGCCAGAAAACAGCTTTGGAGAGCCAATCTGCAAACCTACAGAGTTGAAGCCTATACCCGGCAATCTCTTCGAAATGATACATCCATCGTGTCGATTACAGAGAGCAGTTCCATTGCCTACTGGGATCGCGAACTCGGGCACAGAGAGGTTCAGCTATCGCGAAGGCAAACATCTAACTTATCTGATGATCAGAACTTTTCAGGTGTGCGTTATCAGCCAAACTTTTACGATGACAATATCCAGATTGCAGGCTACCAAATGGTTGGTATTACCCACCCCGAAGCACCCCGGTATTACAATTTTCGCCTGCTCGAAACCAGCCAGATGGACGGCAAACCGGTCTATAAAATTGAAGTAACGCCTCGCCGTAATCTGCAGCCACTGTTTGAAGGTATAGCATGGGTTTTAGGCCGAGAATATGCCCTGCTCGAGGTAGAACTGAAACCAAACAGGGTTGTGAACTTTCCCCCGCCTGTTCAGGATTTTGACCTCTCATACAGCCAGCAATTCAGCAACTATGGCGGGGAATTCTGGCTGCCGGTTGATATGCGCGTTGAAGGATTAATACGTATTGGGATAATTGGCTTACAATTTCCAAGAATTCAGTTCCGCCAGGTATCACGTTTAACGGATTACGAGATCAATATAGAACTGCCCGATTCTATCTACCAGCGAGAGAACTGGTTTGTAAGGGCTGATTCAGTTACCCAAAGAAGGCTCGAAACTGATATCGAACCCATTCCGCTAACTCTTGAAGAGGTTACTGCCTATGAAACCATAGATAGCACGGCTACACTTGATGAAGCCTTCAGGCCTGAGGGATTTCTTGCAAGAGTGGCTGAAGCAAGTGATGGTGGGAATGGGGCCGGTTTTGGTATAGGCGGTGGGATGATTGCAGCTGCCGGAATCTCCCCAAGGCTGCGCTACAACCGCATGGATGGGCTGCACCTTGGCCTGAACATGAACAGGCGATTCGATGACGCCGGATTGCGGATAAACATGTTTGGCGGGTATAGTTTTCACAGTGATATATGGGACTATGGCGCCGGTATTCAGCAAAAGTTACTGCCATTTAGCGGCGAAGCAATTTATTTAAGAGCCGGATACGAAAACACCACAGATACCATTTATCCATCAAGATTATATGGAACAGGTTTGGGAAGTATTGTAATGGTTTTAGGCGGCGAAGATTATTTCGATTATTTTCGAAATGAGAAAATACACGCAGGCCTGTTGTTCAGGCGGATTTTACCAAGAACGGATGTGGGAGTAACCTTTAACAGAGAGCTTCAAAGATCTTTCGGAGATCTTGAAGTTCGCGATTATAGCTTATTTGGCTGGCATAATACGCGAAGGCCAAATCCAATGATTGAAGAGGGTACACTGCACGCATTTAGGTTTGATGTGGGATTGAATCTTTCACCAAACACTTATGGTTTTTCCGGCAGCAGGCAGTTGCAGCTATCAATAGAAGTGGCTGACGATGCGATAGGCAGCGACTTTTCTTACACAAAGTTTGATGCTGTCCTGAGCTATAACTTCGAAACATTCTTTCAAAGACGGCTTTTTGCCAATACGCTTGATTTGCAGTTGGCAGCAGGAGCTTCACTCGGGGAATTGCCGCTGCAGCGGTTTGGGTCAATCGATGGAACCAAAAACCGATTCACACCTTTCGGTTCTCTGCGCACAAGAAAATATTTGCCATATACCGGCAGCAGTTACTGGCTTGCAGTGGCAGAGCATAATTTCAGAACCGTACCGTTTGAAATTCTTGGGTTGCGGCCGCTTGTAGACAGGGGGTGGGGGATCATAGTTTTTGCCGGGGCCGGCTACACAGAAGCAAGCCGGGATTTTTCAGAAAGCATTATGATGACAGACGGAGTGCACACTGAAGCAGGAATTAGCCTTAACAGTATTTTAGGCATTCTGAGGATCGATGTAGCCAAACGGCTTGATGCTCCCGGTGCTTTTATTGGTATAAGCGTGCCGCGATATTTTTGATCAATATTCCGGATAGAAGGTATACGGATTAATCGGGATAAATTTTACCAGCCGAATTTCCGGACAACTCTCATTTTCATCGATCGCATCTTCAGGGCATTCTGAAAATGAGACGGGTTCGAAAATGAAATCAACTCTCTCTTTTGAGACTCCTCCATCAACCAGGTAAGCCATAACTCTATCTGCACGTTCATCGAATAAAGAATCATCATCTGCTTTTAATTCTGAATCATTCGTTAGAATAATCACCTCAACCCTGAACATCTCTGCATAGAGCAGTTTTTGTCTGTTTTGATCTAAGATTTCAAGTGCAGAGCCATCTGGTTCTGCTTTACCGAATGGAAATGAAACAGGCTGCAATTCATAACTCCGGATAAAAGGAGGGTCATCCGGGTCGATCGGGTTGGTTCCCATTTCAACCTCTTGTCCATCCGTGAACCCATTCCCTGAAGTGTCTTTCGTAAGGGGGTCTGTACCATAGACAAAAATCTCGTCGTAATCTGATAAACCGTCACCATCGGTATCTGGATTCAGAGGGTCAGTTCCGTAAATGTACATCTCATCATAATCAGAAAGGCCGTCGCCATCGCTGTCTCTATCCATTAACTCCTGATCAGAAAGGGTCATCAGATACTCGATTGTAAGATCTTCCGGCTCAGGTTCGGGTTGGATAGTTATGCATCCGGCAACAACTAATAATAGTCCAAAAAATAAAAGAGCTGATTGAAGCGGATTATGTGGTGAAGAATTCATAACATGTAGTGTTAAGTTTCGGGAAAAAACCAGCCTAAGAAAACAAAATAGTGAAGCGTAAAACCAATCAAAAGGTTTTTGACTTGTAGCATGAAAAGGTGATATATTTATGGTCTTTGGGGCTATAGCTCAGCTGGCTAGAGCGTCGCGCTGGCAGCGCGAAGGTCCGGGGTTCGAATCCCCGTAGCTCCACAAATGCGCTAATATTGATTTTAAGTTTTACATGAAGCTTTATGAACATATTAGCGAGTTACAGGTATCGTTTTGCGAAGCAGTGCTTCGCGGGTTCGAATCCCCGTAGCTCCACCACTTTTAGAAGCCCGGATGAAGAAATTTATTCGGGTTTTTTATTCAATTTGGGCTCAAAAGGCCTTATCTTTCTCATTCGGGGCAAGTTCCATACAGCCAGCTCCCTGTGAACTCCGTCAGGGTCGGAAGGCAGCAGCGGTAGCAGGTCGTAGCGGCGTGATATGGGTAGCTTGCCCTATTTTTTTATCCCATCTTCTGTTCAATATCCGCCGCAATATGGTCTGCATGTATGCGTGTATTTTCAATGAAAAGCCTGCTTGTATCCATTCCTCCGCACACAACACCGGCCACGTATAATCCTTTTCTGTTGGTTTCGAGGGTATCGTCGTTATAAACCGGCATTTGCAGCTCATCTTCTGTAAGGTCAATTCCCAATTTATTCATCAAACCAAAGTGCGGGCGATAACCGGTCATGGCAAGTACAAAATCGTTTGGGATAGTAATTAAACCGTCTGTTGTTTTAATATCCACCTCTTTTTCCCGGATCTCAATTAACTCAGAGTTATAATAAGCTGCGATGGATCCCTCTTTTATACGGTTTTCAATATCGGGCTTTACCCAATACTTGATGGATGGTTTTAATGTTGGGTATTTTACAAGTATGCTAACATTGGCATTACAGTGCCATGTTTCAAGTGCGGCATCAGCAGCAGAATTGCCACCACCAACTACCAGAACATTTTGCCAGGCGTAACGGTGAGGCTCATCGTAGTAGTGGGTTACTTTGGGTAACTCCTCGCCGGGTATGTTCATTTTGTTCTCCTGCCCGTAAAATCCTGTTGCGAGTACTACTTTTTTTGCAAAGTAGCTGCCTTTATCAGTTTTTACTGTAAAATTTCCATCAGACCCCTCCACGCTGTTTACTTCCTCATAAAGCTTCACATTAAGTGAATAGTGCTCTGCGGCGCGTCTGTAGTACTCAAGCGCTTCCTGTCTTGTGGGCTTTGGCCCGTGAGAAATAAAGGGAATATTCCCGATTTCGAGTTTATCGGAGGTTGAGAAAAATGTCATCTTAACGGGATAGTGAAAAATGGAGTTCACAAGGCAGCCCCGTTCAATAATGAGCGATTCAAGACCCCTCTTTTTTAATTCTATTGCTGTGGCAAGCCCGATAGGACCCGATCCAATGATGATTACCATAAACTTTTTATTTGTGATGAGTACATTAAAACAACTTCAACTGAATGATCGATTCAGAGATATGATTTAAACAAAACTCCTAAAATATTCAGCTACAGTTTTGTTCAGCCATCCCGGCGGAAGGCTCCAAAAGCCTACATGACCCCCTTTCTCTGTAAAACAGGGCTCCGTGAACGGATTTTTATGAATCACATCAATCGGGGTCCACTCGAACGGGCACATGGGGTCTTCCTTACTGTGAACAACCAATGTGTTCGTCTTAATTTTATCCATAAAGTAGTAACTTGCACACTGATGATAGTAATCATCGGCACTTTCAAACCCATGAATGGGTGCCGTAACCTGATCATCAAATTCATAGAGTGTTGATCCGGTAAACTGAGGAAGATCCGGGAACTGCTCTCGTTTCTCTTCAAGCTTTTTTTGAAGAGTCCGCAAAAACCGGATTGAATAGAGCTTATTAAAGCCTTTTTCCAGATTATGTGAGCCCTTTTCAAGTTCAAACGGTGTGGATATGGTTGCCGCAGCTTTTACGGGATGATTGGTGCCGTGTGCTTTCAGATAGTTAAGCAGCGCGCTTCCACCGAGAGAAAATCCCGCTGAGACAATGGGGGAATTCGGATACTCATTTTCCACCCATTTATAGATGGTATGCAAATCCTCAGTTTCACCGGAGTGGTAAAATTTTCTCTGACGGTTCATTTTACTCCCGCACCCCCTGAAGTTGATCGATACAACCGTAAAACCGCGGGCTGAAAGTTGTTCGCCAAGTTGGGTAACATAATACCGCTTTGAGTGCCCCTCAAGGCCATGGAGAAGAACAGCTACCGGTGCATCTTTTCCTTTTTCTGAGACATCCAGTTCAAGAAAATCATCATCCGGTGTGTCAATTACCACTCGCTGATAGTGCAGAGTTGGCGATGGGAATAGCAGTGAACAAAGTACGGTATGAACGTGGCCATTCACACACCAGGGCGCAGACTTGAACTGACTTTTTTGATCTGAAATTTTCATTCTTTAAAAATAACAAAGCCTTTTGGCAAAAGCAGTGCGGTTTTTGGCAGCGGAATTGCGGAAGAAATTGGCAATTACTTTATGTATCATTTTAAAAATCCTGCAACAAAAAAATCTGATCTATGGAAACGGGTTTCCAAAAAAAGTCTCTTAAACGAATTGCAGCTATCGACCTTGGCACCAACTCATTCCACGCCGTAATTGTGGATATTTTCCCTGATGGCAGTTTCTACACGGTTGATAAACTCAAAGAGATGGTGCTGCTTGCAGAAAAAGGGTTTGATGAAAGCCTTTCGCAGGATGCCATGGATCGCGCAGTTGAAGCCTTGAAAAAAATTAAGACACTGAGCGAAAATCAGGGCGCGGAGAAAATTTTAGCGTATGCAACGAGTGCCATAAGAGAGGCAAAAAATGGCGGGGAACTGATACAGCGCGTTATCGATGAAATTGGTATAAAAATCATTGCAATTCCCGGCCGTGTTGAGGCAGAATTGATTGGACTGGCTGTGCAGCATGGTGTGCAGATGCCAAGTTCGCCATCACTCATCATGGATATTGGTGGCGGAAGTGTGGAGTATATCCTGGCAGATAAAGAGAAATTCTACTTTCTCACAAGTAAAAAAATTGGGGTTGCCAGGATGACGGCTTCCTTTGTTGACAATGATCCAATCTCAGATGATGAGGTTAATAAACTGAGGGAGCATTACCGCACTCAATTAATCGAAGTGGCACAGTCTTTTGCGATACGCAGGGGAGCCATTTTGATTGGCTCTTCCGGTACGATGGAAAATATTGCACTGATGATCTCCTACAGAAATAAAAAAACGCCAAGCCTGAGTGTAAATGAGCTGAAATTTACAGCCAAAGAATTTTTTGAATTCTATGATGCAGTCATCAAGATGGATTTTAGCGAACGCTCCAAACTTGAGGGACTGGATGAAAAACGAATTCATCTGCTTCCGGCTGGTTTGGTTCTGGTACACTATGTGCTGAAAACTTTCGGAATCAAAGAAGTTAAAATATCATCGCAGGCATTGCGTGAGGGTATTATTCTGCGATATCTGAAGCATGAGCTGGAGGATCTGCTTGAACTGGCCGACTCTGAAGGACCCCGAAAACGCAGTGTGATGGAACTTGTGCATAAATGCGACTGGCATGAATCTCATTCGAGGCATGTGGCTAAGCTTGCACTCCATCTGTTCGATCATTTCGGGCAGGATCTTGGATTGAGCAATTCCGATCGGGAGCTTCTTGAGTATGCTGCGTATATGCACGATATCGGCTACCATATTTCTCACAGAAAACATCACAAACACGCTCTATACATCATCCGAAATGCAGATCTGAAAGGATTTGAAGAGAATGAAATCGAAATCATGGCGAATGTTGCCAGGTATCACAGACGATCAACACCCAAAGCACGGCATCCACAGTTTAAAGCACTGGAAAAACCGGACAAAGAGAGGGTAACAAAATTGTCGGCTATTCTTCGAATTGCCGACGGGTTAGACCGAAGCCATTATCAGAATGTTCGGGCAATGGATATCGAAAAGACAAAAAAAGAGATTGTAATCACACTCAAAACGGAATCAGATGCCGAGCTTGAAATCTGGGGAGCCATGCGTAAAAACGCTCTCTTTGAGCAGGTTACAAAACGTAAGCTTCGAATAGAAGAGGCTGAAAATGCAGAGCTGGTCTATTAGGTTTTATTTTTCTGCAGCTCTTTCAGCTTCTGAATGTACTCGTAACGTGCTTTAATTCCCGACCGGTTACCAAGTATCATGCCGGCATAGCATCCTGCTGCTGTTATGATTGCGAAGAGCAGTTCATTGGCGGCAA
>REDS01000077.1 GCA_007693395.1 Balneolaceae bacterium
TTTCGGGTAAAAACGGATAATCTCCAAACTCCCCTGTAATTCACTATGGGTGTAAATTTGATGATACATTATGTCGATCTGGCAAAAATACGGAACAGTAATAGATCTTAATTGTATCTCCCCTTCCATTGGGAAGAATAATTTAGAGTATTGGAGAAACAGCCTTTTTTCTGCAACTCTTGCGTTTATTATTCCACTCGCACTTCTCGCTGTAATTCCCGGTGTTGTGGTAGCTTACAATACCAATGTATATCCAATTATTGTAGTTGATATAGCAGCTATGGTTGGTGTTCTTGCTGCGGCATTTGCACCCGGTTTACCGGTTTATGTGAGAAAAATTCTGTTTACCATTTCACTATACGCCGTTTCTATAGCCTTGTTGTATTATCTTGGGCTGTTTGGTCCCGGACTGCTCTATTTGCTTGCTCTGTCTGTGTTTATCGTATTTATTTTTGATTATCAGTTTGCTGTTTTCTCAGTAGTAGTCAATTCGATAATCTGTATTTTATTTGGATTGGCAATCTATTACGAATGGGGGAATAGTGCCCTCGTTGAGCAATACACAGTTGATACATGGATCGCTGTAACAGCCAATTTTCTTTTCTTAAATATTGTGGCCGCTCTTCTCATTCCAAAACTTTTCAATGGTTTGCAGCAGGCAATTATAAACCAGGAGATGCTAACCAAAAGCCTTGAGGAGAAGCAAAACAGCCTGGAGCACTCCATGTCACTTCTCAAGGCAAAAAATGAAGAACTCGAAGACTTTGCCTATAGCGCTTCACACGATCTTAAAGAGCCATTACGTATGGTGAAAAGCTTCCTTGGCCTTCTTGAAAAAAAATACAAGAACAAACTGGATGAAAAAGCTGATCAGTACATCCACTACGCCGTTGACGGGGCCACACGTATGCAGTACCTCATTGAAGACCTTCTTGAATACTCTCGGGTGGGCAGATATAACACCCAATTCCTCTCAATTTCCACAAATGATGTTGTTCAAACAGCAATAAGAAACTTAAAAACACAGATCGAAGAGAGTGGGGCAAACATTGAAGTATCAGAAAATTTGCCGATTTTACATGCTTCAGAAAATGAGATGATCCGTGTTTTTCAAAACCTTATCAGTAATGCAATTAAATTTAGAAATGATGCGCAAATTCCTGTTATTACTATTGGTGGAGAGAGCAAAAACAAACAACACACCATTTGGGTAAAAGATAATGGAATTGGAATTGAGCAGGACAAGCTCGATGAGGTTTTCGACATTTTTAAACGCCTGAACAGCCAGGAAAAATATCCCGGAACAGGTATTGGCCTGGCTATATGCAGAAAAATTGTGGAAAGACACAACGGTTCTATTTATGTAACATCTGAACCGGGTAAAGGCAGTACTTTTTTTCTTGAGTTTCGATCAAATTAAAAATTCCAAACTCTTATGCATTCAATACACATTCTGCTCGTTGAAGATAATGAAGGTGATATTATTCTCACCACGGAAGCACTAAATGAATCGGGGTTTAATCACACCTTGTCTGTAACCCGCGATGGCTGGGAAGCCATTCAATACCTTTACAAGGATGGTGATTACACTGAAGCAGTAAGGCCCGATTTGATATTGCTCGATATTAACCTGCCAAAATTAAACGGCCACGAAGTGCTTTCCAGGGTAAAACAAAATCCGGCCCTGAAAGAGATACCTACTATAATCCTATCCACTTCGTCTGATGAAAGAGATATCAAAAAATCGTACAGAAACTACTCAAACTGCTACATTGTAAAACCAGGTGATATTCAATCATTCACAGACGTAATTGAATCCATCGAGATTTTCTGGTTAAAAGTTGCCGAGCTGCCAAATAATGCAGATAAACTGAGGTAGACAAATGAAAAATCTTCTGAAAAACCTCAATATTTTAGTTATCGAAGATAATCCGGGAGATTTCGTATTGATAGAAGAGTATTTAACGGATGAGCTTGAACATCCAAACATTCATCATGCCACTACCTTTGCAGAAGCCAAACAAATGCTGGGAAATACATCCCTGTATCAGGCCATTTTACTTGATCTTACCCTGCCGGATAATTACGGAGAAAATCTTGTGCATGATGTGGTTTCCATCGCAAAAGGGGTACCCATTATCGTTTTTACGGGATATGAAAACCGTAAATTCGGCCTGCAGGTACTATCTTATGGAATTGCAGATTATCTATTGAAAGATGAGATGAGCCCCTATGTTTTGGGGAAAAGTATTTCCTACAGTATTGAACGAAATCGCATCAATTCATCCCTCAGAAATTCAGAAAAAGCATATCGCGATTTTTTTAATTTAAGCCCCCTTCCAATCTATGTTTATGACATCGAAACCCTCAAATTTGTTGACGTTAACAAAGCAGCAATTGAGCATTATGGGTATAGCCGTGAGGAATTTCTTTCATTAACACTAAGAGATATACGCCCCAAAGAAGACCTCACAGATTACGAGCAGATTATGCTCGATTTTAACAATTCGAATAGCAACTATTTTGAAGGGGTATTCCGCCACCAGAAAAAGAACGGCACCATCATAGATGTTCGCTTAAAAACCAATGTATTTGATCAAAATGGCAAACGTGCACGCCTTGCCCTGGTAAACGATATAACGAAACAGCTTCAGGCAGAACGAGAATTGGTATGGAGTGAGCAAAGGTTCAAATCGCTCGTGCAAGACGGATCTGACCTGATTGCTATTCTTGATTATAAACTCAACATCACTTACGTCTCTGCCAACTCAGAAATTATTATAGGGATACCTGATGAAGTTTTTATCGGTAAAAATGTTTTTGAGTACATACATCCGGAAGATGTTATCAGGCTGAAAAATACCTTCAGGGATTTCAGGTTTAAAGATCGCTTTGAAGTAGAACCGTTTCGTTTTAAGAATGCAGATGGTAATTGGCGGTGGTTCGAAACCATCATCACTAATCTTACAAAAAATCCTGCTATTCGCGGATATATTGCCAATTCGCGAGATATTACAGAGAAAATTGATCGCGAGCTTCAATTAAAAGAGAGCCTTGAACGGTATGATATTGTATCAAAAGCAACAAGCGATACAATCTGGGACATGGATCTTCAAACAGATACCATGTTATATAACGAAAATATTTACATCAACTTTGGGTATAAGCGAACCGAAGTACACTCTGTTACCAATTGGTGGCGCCATCTCATTCACCCCAACGACAGGTACTATGTAAATCAAAGGTTCAGAGAAGCGATTGCTAACAGAAAAGATCGCTTTAAGCTCGAATACCGGTTTAAAGCTGCTAATGGATCTTATAAACATATTTACGATAGGGCTTTCCTGATTAAGGACTCCTCAGGTGAACCCATACGCATAATTGGGGCAATGCAGGATATAACTCAGCTTGTAGAAGAGCAGGAACAGCTAAAGTTACTTGAATCGGTTGTTACGAATACAAACGACACCGTTGTAATTACCGAAGCCGCTGCTAAAGTTGAAAACGGACGAAAAGTGCTTTTTGTGAATCAGGCTTTTACCAACCTTACGGGGTACACTTCTGAGGAGATTTCAGGGCAATCTTTACAGGTTTTTGTGGGCCCTGAAACAGACCCTAAAGTATTGAAAAAAGTACTTAAATCACTTGATAACTATACTCCAGTAAACGAAGAGATTAAACTGTATAAAAAAGATGGCAGCCCATTCTGGGCTAAAGTTTCCTACCTGCCGGTTTACGACAAAAACGAAGTTTGTACACACTGGATTGCCATTGCGCATGATATTACAGTAATGAAGGAAAAAGAGAATGAACTGCTCGACTCCCTTCGTGAGAAAGAGACCTTACTTTCAGAGATACATCACCGGGTAAAAAACAATCTTGCCATTGTTACCAGCCTTATGGAGTTTCAGGCAATTAACAGTGATAATGAAATAGTTCATGATAGCTTAATTAACAGCTCTCTTCGGATTCAATCAATGGCCGAAATTCATGAGCAGCTTTATCAATCTTCGAGCTTTTCTAAACTGAAATTTTCTGAAAGCCTTAAAAAATTGATCACAAAAATTGTAAAGACGCTGAGAGTGAAAACGGATGTAGCTTTACAATTTGAAATGGAAAATGTTGAACTTACCATTAACCAGGGGGTACCTTGCTCTCTGCTTGTAAATGAAGTTATTACAAATATTTTAAAACACGGATTCGTCGGGCGAAAATCGGGTGTTATAAAAGTTATGTTGGAGTGTAAACAAAATGAGGTTTCGTTGTTAATTAAAGACAATGGAATTGGGTTACCAGCAGACTTTCAAAAAAACAATACCTCATCAATGGGGCTTAAGCTGATCAATCTGTTAACAGATCAAATAGGGGGTAAAAATAATTTCTATTCAGATAAATCAGGAACTACGTTTGAGCTTAATTTTCAAAAAACAGCTGCAAAAGGTGCTTCAAGTGCACTTTTATAATGATAACCATTTACTATAGAGCCCCTAAAATAAGCCCCGGATTGGGATATATTTTTGACGCTTTTTCCACTTCACCAGGTGATACTACACCCGGCATATCTGCCTCTCCCGGATCTTCGTAACTTATCTGATAGTGCAAGTGGGGTGGCCAGTTTCCATTCTCTTCGAAATTGCCCAGCCAGCCAATTACATCACCTGGTTTTACGGATTGGCCCACTTCAGTTTTAGTGAGAGAGTCTTTAGATAGGTGGCCATACAATGCAAATACTTCATCTTTATTAACTATTTGGCGCAAAACAATTGTAGGGCCGTAGTTGCCGCTTTCATCATTATTTCGTGTATAAAGCACCTCTCCGGGAAAAGCTGCATAAACCGGCTCGCCAGCCGGTGCCCAGAAATCAACCCCCATATGTACATTTCGTTTATTCTCATACTGAGGAGCTGTGTACATATTTTTCCGATTTTCAAGATAGCCGCCTACAGCCCGCTTACCGCTCCTGATCAATTTCTCTATCAATTCCGGATTGTACCTGCGGGATAGGTCGAGTACCTCATATTTCTCCGGCAAAATCATAACAGGATGATTCTTGCGCAACATTTCAGACATAGATCTACTCAAAACAGCTTAATTTGTAACTTTTTTTTCGATGTAGTCGGAACTCATCAGCCCAAGAGCGCCCATATACTTTAGCTTGAACCTGATCATATCCCCTACCTTGTAATCATTTGGATTACTGCCCACATCAAGCACAAGCATATCAGAACTGGCATCTGTTATTGTAATGTCTTCATTAACCGGTATCAGATAGTTTGGCTGAATATCGAGTACCCCGATATCTATAATGGCACGGTAGGATGTTTTGCCGTAGTCATCCTCCGAAATAACCGTGGTATTTCCCTGTGGATTTGCACCCAGCTCACCCATCGGTACAACCGGTTTTTCTGAGAGCTCAATGATCTGTGCATAAAGTTCAAGAACGCTGTCGCTCATGCCTTCAATTACGCCATCAGTGAACAAATTTTTCCCGAAAAAGAGAGCCTCTCCTACCCGAAAATGATTCACCCCCACCGGCAGCTGGTTGCGAAGAAGAAGTGGAATAGTAACTGTTGTGCCACCTGATACGAGCGGGATTTTTTTTCTAAAGCGCAGCTCAATAATCTGTTTATAGAGAGCAAGCTGAATGAGTTTATCCCCATCCGGCATAACACCATGCAAACAGTTGAGGTTTGTACCAAGACCTACCACTTCAATACCCGGAAGCCGGAATACTTTCTCATAAAAGTTTATCAGATCTTCGCGCATTACGCCCTCTCTCAAATCGCCCATTTCAATCATGATGATGACCTTATGGATTTTACTTTGGCGTATTGCTTCCTGAGAGAGCTCATGGAGTGTGGCAAGCTCTGTATTGAGACTTATATCTGCATATTTTACAACATCGCGGAGAATATCTTTTGGAGGTGGTTTAATGTATATGGTCATCGTAGCAGGATCTATCTCTTTTATTACCCTGAGATTACTTATTCTCGAATCGTGTACTTCACCAATTCCCAGGCTAATCACTTCTGATAAAAAATCACGGTTTCCACAAAAAAGTTTTGTGGTTATGCCCCACTTAATTCCGCTTTTTTTGAAGAGTTTGTCTAAAAAATTGTAATTATGCCGGAGTTCTTCTCTATACAGTTTTACGTATGCCATAAAATATCAGATGCCTAACAGATGACTTAAATTATTACTAATCAGTTATTTACTGAGTCTCATTTCAAGATATTTATTTGTAAAACCGAGTTTCTCATAGAGAAATTTTGCAGGGTTATCTGGCTCCACGTGTAACGCAATATCACCTTTTGTTTCTTTAATTACAGTTTTCATAAGCTTTTTGCCAACTCCTTTACCCCGGGTTTTCTCGTGTACAGCAATATATACAAGAATATGTTCGGGTATGTATCCTGCCATGTTTGTATCGTTAATTATCACCACTCCAAGCAGTTCATCTTCCTGATGAGCAACAAGAATAAAACCGTCTTGACCGGGGCCATCTCCATAGGCATAAGCAATGCATTTTAATATCGCACTACGTTCATCACCATATTGGTCGAGGTGATTGAACAGAAAGTCAGCTATCTCTTCTCGCTTAAATTGCGGCTTTTCTGATAGATCGTTTCGTATCATTGTGTAAGATATTTCCATACCTGTTTTTTCTCAGAAAACTCTTCTATTTATTTGCAGTTTAGCCTGTTGTTCTAAAATCAATTCATGGATTATTCAATAAGGCCTAATGTTTCAAGATGCTAAAGTTACAAGCTTGCTCACCAAGCATCAAATTTATGGGGACTACTAGAAACTTCTCGTTTTCGTTTTAATTAATATTTTGAAGATTTT
>REDS01000107.1 GCA_007693395.1 Balneolaceae bacterium
TTCTGGCTTCTGAATGAAATTTAATCGTCACTTTTGAAGACGTTTTCTTGCTTCACTTAAGACATCCGAAGCAGAATGAAGGGATGCATCCCCCGATTTAAGTGCCCCTTTTCTTTTTTGGACTTCATCAATCCAAGCCTGCTCAATTTCAGGATCAATTTTGCCATGAATGCTTTGCAACAATTTGTCAGCAAGACACGCTTTATTCTTTTTTTTCAGATTCAGTGCTGAATTTTCATTCTCTTTTAAGTCGGTGATCATAGGAAAAGTACCATTCATACACGTAAGCTTTTGCCTGAAATTACAAAGTACAATTCAGGCAGTAACTTTGTGGATATGTTCATTACTATCTCTCTTTCCGATATCTCTTTGAATCTTTGTAATCAGATGGCTTACTGAAATACCCCAGAAACTAACCACGAAAAGAAGTAACGGTAACAGTATGAATGGAACCATCAATTCCCAATGAGTATTGCCTGAAACGCCGCCGATTACAAGAGTGCCAAGCATCAAAAATCCTACAAAAAGGAGTGATGCCATTACTGCACGATAAATCTTCCGCTTCCATCGCGTTGGAGCTTTTGGGCCAAACAGTTTTGTTCGGATATTACTATACAGCCATCCGGCCAGCGCCAAAACTCCCCAAATTCGGTAAACCCATGTAACAAAACTATCTTCAGTTATGGTTACTGTACCTGAACTATCAGCTTCGTGTTGGTTTGTTTCCGGCTCAACTCCAATCCAGTTTTCAATGGTTGAATCGGCACGTGACAAGAGAGCATCTATCTCACCCTGAAAACCAATAAGAAACAGAGCAAGTACCATTACAATTGCAAAAGCCCATCCCAGTATCATCGGTACCAGCTGCGTCCAACGCACATAATCTAATGCATAATGAACAATAACTTTTGCAATAACTTTATGATCTTCAGAAATTGACATACATTTTAAATAAAACTATTGATGGTGAGTGTCTAATCGGTTCAATACGTACTGATTTGAAGTGCGCAGAAAAAGTACCATTGCTGCTTTAAACATTCCGGGATCATCAAAGTAATTGATTTAATCAGAGATATAACCATTTTGATTAACAGAACGAGTTTATCAAAAATAATTTTTGCGGTGTTGCTGTTGATGTGCATTACCCGCACTGCTTACGCTACGCCTGACGGTAATGATTTTTTTGTTGAAATAAAATCTTGGGATGCATTCGATCCGCCGGAATTTTCACACGAAGGCGGATTTTATGATTCAGCATTCGGTTTAATCCTGTCTCATCCGGATACATCTGCACTCATATTCTTTACAACAGACGGATCAGTACCAACCGTAGAATCAACGCTTTATAGCTCACCAATTGAGTTGAGAGACAGAAGCAACGAGCCAAATCTTATTTCGATGATTCCTACAAACAGAATTACTGAGGGTGGGCGCGTTTGGAGAGAGCCGGCCGGATCTATTCGTAAAGGTTCCGTTATCAGAGCTATAGCGGTGGTTGATGGAGTTGCATCAGAAGAGGTAAGCCATTCCTATTTCATTTTTGATGAAGGAGATGATGCATATCCGTTGCCGGTAGTTTCCATTATTACGGATAACGATCATCTTTTTGATGATGAAACAGGGATTTATGTGCCGGGCATCTATTATGAAGAGGGGGATGGTTGGTCAGGCAATTACTACCAGCGCGGTGAAGAGTGGGAGAGGCCGGCAAGTTTTGAGTTTTTTGAAGCGGATGGCTCGCTTGCACTGAAACAGAATATCGGTATTCGAATACACGGGGGCTGGACACGCCGCCTGCCTATGAAAAGCCTGCGCTTATATGCCAGATCAGACTATGGAGAGAGCCGATTCAATTACAGAATGTTTGAGAATCTTGAGGACAACCGTTTTAACCGGTTTATTCTCAGGAACTCCGGCAATGATTTTGGCAACACAATGTTTATGGATGCCGCAGCGCAATCACTTATCCGGCATTTTAATGTGGATACGCAGGAGTACAGGCCCGTGATTGTTTTCCTTAATGGTGAATACTGGGGCATTCACAACGTTCGTGAACGGTACGACCGCAGATATCTTGAACGGGTTTACGGTGCCGATCCTGATAATATTGATCTGTTAACCGGCAGCCAAACCGTGAAGGAGGGAGATTATGAAAACTACGAACAGCTACTTTCTTTCATACGGGCAACTGATTTTTCTGATGATGAAAATTATGCCGAGCTGCAAACCAAAATTGATATAGACAATTTTCTTGACTATTACAGTGCCCAAATTTATTACGGAAACACAGATTGGCCGCAAAATAATATCGATTTTTGGCGCTCAAGAGTGGAGTATAACCCAAATGCACCCGTTGGGCTTGATGGCCGCTGGCGCTGGCTTTTGTATGATGTTGACAGATCGCTTGGTCTAATAACTGATGCTTCTTTTGATATGATTGAATGGGTAACAGTTGAGCGAAATCTGGCAAATAACAGAACTTATCCCAACCTTTTATTAAGAAGCTTTTTGCACAATGAAACGTTTTACACCGATTTCATAAACAGGATAGCTGATCATTTGAATACAGCTTTTTTGCCAGAACGTGTATCGCAAGTAATCGACAGCTTAAAAACACCATTAAATCCCGTAATTGAGGAGCACATTGACCGGTGGCAGAATCATTTGAGCAGAGGGCATTGGGAGAACCGTGTAAGAGATATGCATGAATACGCTGCAGAGCGGCCCGGTTATCTGAGATTTCACATAAGGCAACATTTTGATGTAGGGGATGAAACGGAAATCACGATCAATGTATCAGATCACCAAGCAGGATATATTCGTGTAAATACTACTGATATTGTGCCATCTACTCCCGGTGTAAATGTTTCTGCATATCCGTGGAGTGGTACCTATTTTTCTGAGGTGCCTGTTGTGCTTAAAGCAATTCCACATAGCGGATTTGAATTCACGCATTGGTCAACCGCTGATGGAGACAGTATCCCTTCAGATGGAACACGATTAAGGGTGAAATTGAACGAAATGAGTGCATTTACTGCCCATTTTACTGACGATGGAACCGAACCTGAGAAAGAGGTGATACATTACTGGGTTTTCACGGAAGATTTACCTAACAACGCCCCACTGAAATTTGTAGAACCGATCTATTCAAGAACAGACGGAGCCTATATTAAGTACAATCCCGCGATTGATAATTATTCCCCATTTAGTGACACCCCCGGTATTATGGACAGGGTGAACGATCCGGTTAACATCAATTACTTTCCATCACTCAATTCAGGCAAACGCTATGATGAATCAGGAATGCGGGGGTTGCGTGTTCGGAATCCTTCACTGGTTAATAACCGTGAAAGCAGCGTAATTTTTAACCTGCCAAGCACGGACCACAAAGATCTTGAGTTTACGCTTGCTACTGTAAAAACCGGCAATGGTCAACCGGAAATTCGTTTCGAATACTCAACAGATTCCGATAATAATTTCTGGAGGAGTGAAGGCCTTAGCCAAAGCAGAGCAATACTTTACGAGGAATACAAGCAAGTAAATCTATCACTGGGAAACATTACAGAAGCTAATAATAACCCCTATCTGAAAATCAGAATTTTATTTGATGGGGATGAAAATATTCTGCGAGGATCAGACGGTAATTTTCGTTTTAATAACGTCTCTTTAACGGGCAATTCAGGAGACTTTACCACTCACGAAGAAAAGGATGATCTGCTTGCTTATTGGCTCTTTACGGATGAAATTCCAGCAGAATCTGCTATTGATACACTTGCTCCGGTTATTCGTGTACTCGAAGATGCAAGGTTAATCTTTTCATCTGTACATGATGGTACAGCGATTGATGAACTCGGTATTCCGGACCGGGTTGATGATCCTACAGCCTTAAATTATTTTAGCCATCTGGTTGATGATATACGTTTCGCCGATGCGGCCATTACCGGAATTCGTGCAAGAAATCCGGTACTTACTGATAACAACGAACGTGCTCTATTGTTGAAAATACCTTCTGCGGGGCAACAGAACCTACACGTAAGCTTTGCGGCCAAGAGAACACCAAACGGCCCTGAAACTCTGATTATAGAAACGAATCTTTCGCCGCATACAGATGATTGGACTACTGCCGGGCTCGAAAAATCAGAATTTCCACTGTTCGAAACCTACAGTCTTTATACCATTGATTTATCCGGTGTGGAGGGATCTGAAAATAATCCTGATTTCAGATTACGCATCCGTTTTGGAGGTGTTGAAGAGTACAGAAACAGCAGTTCCGGAAACGTACGTTTCAACAATTTTTTGATACGTGGTGAAGAGATGCACATCGATGTGCCGGAACCAGAGGAACCGGGTCCGGAGATTGTGCTTCATCAAAACTACCCGAATCCATACAATTCATTTACATCTATCTCATACGAGATTCCCGAAGAACTTCCAGTTAAGCTTGAGGTTTTTGACATCCTGGGAAAGAGGGTAGCACTCCTTGAAGACTCTGTTCAACAAGCTGGCATATATTCAGTTACACTTAACTCTTCAAGCCTTTCGAGCGGAATTTACATTTACAGGTTAGTGGCTGGCAATACCATACTTCAGCGAAAAATGACATTAATCAAATAAAAGCTGCGTTGTTAGAGGAAACAATCCGCTTAGAATTTGATATATGTTTTGTTAGATAACTGAAGATGAATTACAAGGAAAAACCTTTTTATAAACGCTTTACTTTTTATCCGCTGGCAATATTCGCTGCACTGTTCAGCCTGCTTTTTTTATTGGTTATTTCTGTGCTCGCATTGCGATGGGTAAACCCGCCGGCAACAAGTTTTACCCTGCAGGAAGATTGGCAGGCTCTTTCAGCAGAAAGATACAACTTGCGTGATTATTGGATATCTGCAGATGATATTCCCACCCAAATGAAATGGGCAGTGGTAGCATCGGAAGACCAGCTGTTCTGGGAGCATCGCGGTTTTGATGTAGAATCAATCAGGGAGGCGTGGGAGCAGAGGCAGGCAGGTGTACGGTCAAGAGGAGCGAGCACAATTTCTCAGCAGGTAGCAAAAAATTTGTATTTATGGCCTGCACACTCATTTTTCAGAAAAGGGGTTGAAGCCGGAATCACAATTCTGATTGAACTGTTTTGGCCGAAAGAGAGAATCATCGAAATGTATTTAAATATTGCCGAATTTGGCCCCGGATTTTTCGGAATAGGAAAAGCATCCGAACACTTTTTTGATCGATCAGCGACACAGCTTACACCGGAACAAGCTGCCCGCATGGCGGCTGTTTTACCCAGCCCTAAACGGATGAGAGTAAACCCGCCATCTCCGTATGCATCCGAGCGAAGCCAGTGGATTCTCAGGCAGATGACTCAGCTTACAGGCATTGCATACATTCAAACTTCTCCGGAAAGTGAAACTGAAGCCGATGATCTTGATCCCCTTATTCTTGATGCAGCGTTTCTACTGGATGAATCAATCAGCGATACATTGATGGTGATAGAAACTGATACTTCAGTTACAGATAGTCTTTTAATTGAGTTAGATCTAAACGATCCGTTATTGGAAAAGGATGAGTAACTAAACGTTCTCTAACAGGTAGAAACCAGAGATTCTGCAGCAGTTTAATCAGAACCTTTTACACAGCGTACAGATCGGCCAAATGCTTTGTTTCCACCAAATGTACCGCTTCCGGCCTCGTCAAACCCGAACGCCTCTCCATTACGGCTATTGAACTGATCGGATGCCCAGAAAGAACCATTGGCTCCTCGATTTCTCAGATCGCCTGAGAAAGAGTGCAGAAAGCCACCTGCGTGCATCTGCAGGGTGGAGTTGAATGCACTGGTGCGGTTTCCTTCACCCATTCCGCCTCTTTCAATGGGTGCTTCCCTGAAAGCTCTTAACTCTTCAACGGTTGGCAGCCTCCAGGGCTCTCCGAGAAGAAGCATACAAGGATCATTTTGAGGCTCCCAGACAGTGTTTTGGTCAATTGAGTTAATCCTCCAGCTTGGGGTTAGCTGGGTGCCGCTGTGGTAAAATGCCTGACTCCTGTTAAACTGGAAGTACCAGCCCGCATGGCCGGCATTGTCATCAACAGAAGATGATGGTTTATTTATTGCACCAAGATTAACAGCAAGCCACTTTTTATCTCCTCCCGGCCCCGGCCAGTCTGCCTGCACAGTTGGGTAGATTCTCTCCCGAAAAAACTCAGTGTTTGATGGCGAAACTCCTGAAATGAACCCATGTTCAACAAATCCTAGATCATCGATTGAGCTTAAAAACAGAGAACACGAAACAAGAGTAAGTGAAACGGCAATTGATAAAGTATAAAATGCTTTTTTCATGTAATGCGAATAGATATTCTCTTCAACGTGAAAATATAGGCAGATGGTATCATAAATAATAGCCTGAATAAACTGGCTTGCAAATCAAATAAAAAATGAGCCAGAGATTTTTATTCAAGCTGGTTTCATCAATTTTTGCTAAACTTTTGCGAAGTGAATAAAGAATTATTCTATCCTGATGATTTATTTTAGATATTGTTAGGATAAGGAGCTCAAAAAGTACGATAAGAATTCTATACATTTTTATTCTTTATTCTCGATGGTGTTGATTTTCGATGTTCCTCCCGATTGCTTCGGATAGTTACTTAAGATGGAGGCTATGGTTTGATTGGTTTGCAATTTCCAGACAACGAATGTATGCAGCATTTTAGAAATGGATATTTGTATAGAGATAGATGAAAACTGTAAGCATTGATATCAGTACTTCAAAAATTGTACACACAAACTAATCGACAGAAAAAATATTAATTATCAAATCAACGAAAAGATGGATAAACCTAAACAACATGGATTAACAAGGAGACAGTTTTTCAGAAATGCAGGTATTGCGGCAGGTGGCGGAATTCTCCTGAGTACATTACCGGTAAGCGCCTCAGCATTTGCGGCTGGCAGTGAAACTCTGAAAATTGGTGTGATTGGATGCGGCGGCAGGGGTACCGGTGCCGCGAATCAGGTTTTACAAGCTGATGATGGTACGAAGATTGTAGCCCTTGGGGATGCTTTCAGAGACAGACTTGATGAGTGCTACGAAAATCTGAGTCATCGATGGCTGGAGACCGGCAGGCTGGATGTATCAGAAGATCATAAATTTGTTGGCTTTGATGCTTACAAGCATGTGATAGATATGTCGGATGTTGTGATTTTGGCATCTGCACCGGGTTTTCACCCCAAGCATTTTGAATATGCCATAGATAATGGTAAGCATGTATTTATGGAGAAGCCGGTTGCAACCGATGTGCCGGGAGTGCATAGGGTGCTGGAAGCGGGCCGGCGTGCCAAAGAGAAAAACCTGAATGTTGTAGTAGGCCTTCAGCGAAGATATCAAAACAGCTATCATGAAGTTTATAAGCGGGTACAGAATAAAGAGCTTGGTAATATCATATCAGGCCAGGTGTACTGGAACATGGGTAACCTTTGGGTTCGCGAACGCCAGCCGCAACAAAATGAGATGCAGTATCAAATGCGGAACTGGTACTATTTCAATTGGTTGTGCGGCGACCATATACTCGAGCAACATATACACAACATCGATGTTGCCAATTGGTTTATCGGTGAATATCCTGTTTCTGCACAGGGAATGGGCGGCCGGGAAGTGCGTACCGGCCCTCAGCACGGGCAAATTTTTGACCATCACTTTGTTGAGTTCAGATATCCGGATGGACAGGTTATTTCGAGCCAGTGCCGACAACAGCCAAATACTCACTCTCGTGTGGATGAAGAGTTTCTCTGCACAGACGGCCACATCTATGTGGATGGAGCCAATCAGGGCATCATGACAAAATGGAATGGCGATATATTTTATGATCACAATGGTGAAGGAGATCCAAATCCATATCAGCAGGAGATCGATGATCTGTTTAAATCTATTCGAAGCGGAGGTGTAATTGCCGATGCAGAAAATGGCGCAAAGAGTACATTTGCAGCCTTAATGGGCCGTATGGCAACCTACTCAGGTCCGATAATACGCTGGGAAGAAGCAATGAACTCAGAAAAGCTGCTTGTACCCGATGATCTTGATTGGGACAGTACGCCACCGGTTCTGCCTGATGAGTTTGGAAACTATCCTGTTCCCGTACCCGGAGAGTATGATCCTTTTGGCAAGGCGTAATTTATTTATTCTTTATTAAAAGAATCGGAATTATTAAGTAAATCCCCATTGTAAAAACAGTGGGGATTTTTTTGTCTTGGCCGCTTACCAGCAGTTAAACTGATTTCGGGGCAGATTTTTGATGAAGCGTGTACCTGCTTCTGAAGCGGAAGGGGAGCATCTTTTATTACAATTAAAATCGAACTCAGGTTTAAACCAAAATAAAACTCAGATGGTCAGCTCACAACGTCCGCCAACCGGTGGAATCCTCCCATTTTAAAGGAGTATATTTTTCTCTTTCTTGGTATGTCGCCCGGCAGGGATCCCAAGTGGAAACTCGTGTTAGCTATTCAAAAAGAGACTTTATACATCACATAAATCCACAGCTTCTCTTAGACCTTCCATCGGATCGCGGGTAGCAATGAACTCGTGGCCAACATATCCTTCATAACCTATTTCAAGCAATGCTTCCATTATTGGCGGATAGTTGATCTCCTGTTTGCTATCAATTTCACTCCTGTTTGGAACACCGGCAGTATGTATATGGCCGATTAGATCAGTCCCATACTCTTTAATTCGGGCAATGATGTCACCATTCATAATCTGTACATGATAAACATCAAAAAGCAGTTTTACGTGAGATGAACCCACACTTCGAATGATATCAGCGCAATAATCAATATCATCCCCCTGATAGCCGGGATGCCCTCGGAAGTCATCACCTTCAAAGCGAGAATTGAGATGCTCAAGGCACACCGTAACATTGTGGCGTTCAGCATGCAGGGCAAGCTCTTTCAAGCCGGCTATTGTATTCTCTGCCCCCTCATCCGTTGGGATAATCCCTTCGTTACGGTTGTTAAGGTTTCGGTATTTGAAGCCAGTAAATGCGATTACATTTGGCACATTCGCTTCAGCACACTCCTCAATACGCTTTTTTGTTTGTTGAATAACTTCATCTCTGTAAAATGGGTTGTTTAATCCTTTTTCGTAGGGCGGATCCGGCATGCCATTTACAGACATTCCGCAAACAAGGCCGTACCTCTGCATGGTGGGCCATTCTGCAGGCCCTACCAGTTCTATGCCATCAATCCCAAGATTCACGGCTGCCTGGCAAAGTTCATCCAGGGTCCAGTTCTCAGCAAAATACATATATGTCCATGAAACGAGCAGTTGTTTAATTCGTCCCTTTCGCTCTTTTGCTTCATGCTTTGCACTTGCGGATGCTAATGAAGAGGCGGGAACTGATAAGCCGGCAGCCAGTGATGCTGATAAAAGAGCACTGCCTTTAATCATATCACGGCGGGAGATTCTTTTTGTTGATTGATTCATATGAATTGGCCTGAAAATCTGATAAACATTTTTTGGTATGATTAATGATTGGCTTCATCAAGCATTTGTTGGATTCTTTCATAATCCCAGCCATCCGGTATTGGGTCGTCTGTCATCTGAGCAAGCTCGAGAACAGATACAGGTGAAAACTGCAGCCCGTTTTCTGGTATTTCAATTCCGGCTGTCCAGGCGATAGCATTGACCACCACTCTTCTGAATTCGTTGTGCCCCCAGTTCCAATGGTAATGCCCGCCGGTGAATCCAAAAGATCGCCCGCCATTTGGCCGTTCAAACGCCCAGGCAACATGCTGCGGTTCTCTGTTCTCTAATACCGCTTCACGTACATGAGGGTTGTTGGAGTGTGGGCCATCATCCCGGGTTGTCAATGTTTCGGAAGGCGGCAGGTCGGTAATGATTGGGGTTAGTTCACCAACATTACTGTTGAACCTCATGTGGAAATACCACTCATCACGAATACTAATTTCACCGACACCATTAGAAACAGGATGGTCTGGATATGTAGTTACCGAGGTTGTCCAAAAGGGATTTACAGACCAGTGTGTTTCAAAATAACCGCCTTGCCACTCAAGAAACAGATCACCGGCCTCACCGGGTGGAACTTCTACAGCGTAATGCAGAGTTACAAAACCAACCCCGCGATCCATTACTTCTTTAAATTCATTCAGATGATTCATTATTGGATGGCCTGGCCCGCCATTTGAATAAATCACCACGCTGTGAACATCATCAAAAATGGAAGGATCATTGGGCCATCCGCTCACTACGGTAGTTCTTGCGCCAACACCGGCCTCTTCAATGGTGGCGGCAAGCAGGGTAGAACCTCCAAGGTGTTCATGGTTTCCAAATCCATGAGAAGGGGCACCTGCAATAAATAAAATATGGCGTTCATCATCAGCGGCTGTTTGATAATTAGCAAATTGGAAGGTTGAAAAAATGAGAAATAAAAGAGCTGCGGTGATGTTAGATGAAGAGTATAAACCTGCTTCTGCTACTACCATGTTAAGGATTCCCGATTTGTTAATAGGTTGATTTGTTATGAGCGAGATATGAAAAACTCTAATGAACTTATAAAATGCAGAAAAAGAGAAAATGATGCAGAAAAATCTCATACGATGCTTAGATTCTGTGTGAAGTAATTTGACTGGATCAGCCCGGTCGGTAAACAAGAATGCATAACATGATCTGATGGATTTATTCGAAGAGAATAGTTCTGATAATAAACGATTTGAAACTGATTCGAACCAACCTTTAGCAACTCGTATGCGGCCCGTATCGCTGGATGAATTTGTTGGGCAGGAGCATCTTGTTGGTAAGGGGAAAATGCTGAATCGGATGATAAAATCGGGGGTGATAGGTTCACTTATTTTTCACGGGCCGCCCAGTTCAGGTAAAACAACGCTTGCGCATGTAATATCCCGTGAAACAGATGCTCGTTTTGAGGTGATTAATGCAGTTCTTGATGGCATTAAGGAGCTGCGGAATGTTGTTGCCAAGGCAGAACATCAAAAGAAAGTAAATGGCAAAAAAACCATTCTGTTTGTTGATGAAATCCATCGATGGAACAAAGCGCAGCAGGACGCACTTTTGCCTCATCTTGAGTCCGGTATTATTACCCTTGTAGGCGCTACAACTGAAAACCCATTCTACTCTCTTGTAAGCCCGCTTCTTTCCCGTTGCCAGTTGTTTGAGTTGTACCCGCTTACTAAAGAGCAGGTGCTGCAAATGATACGGCGAGCAGTTGAGGACTCTGAAAATGGCCTGGGATTTATAAAGATAAATCTGGATGATGAAGCTGCAGGACATCTTGCTGAATACGCCGGTGGTGATATCCGTAATGCGCTAAATGCACTTGAAGTTGCAGCTCTATCCACGCCAAAAAGCAGTGATGGCAGTGTGCACATCACACTTGAAATTGCAAAGCAGTCTATACAGCGCAGAGCAGTTCGGTATGATCGGATGGGAGACGAACATTACCACTATGCTTCCGCTATGATAAAATCTCTACGCGGTTCTGATGTTGATTCCGCTCTTTACTGGATGGTTGCCATGCTTGATGGCGGAGAAGATCCTGCATTTATCTTCAGAAGGTTTTTCATTTTTGCATCAGAAGATGTGGGGATGGCTGATCCTTATGCCATTACTGTGGTGCAGGCTGCTCACGAGGCGTTTATAAAAAACGGAATGCCGGAAGGAATGTATTTCTTAGCTCATGCTGCCATATTTCTCGCTATGTGCCCAAAGAGTAACAGCACAAAAGCGATTTTTGAAGTGGCTGACGAAATCAAAAAAAAAGGAGTTAAGGAAGTGCCACCACACTTAAGGGATAAAACCGCAAATAAATTAGCGGCGATGTATATGGATTCCAGAAACGCGTCGGACGATTATAAATACCCTCATGACTTTTCCCGAAACTGGGTTGAACAAGACTATTTGCCTGAAGATTTGCAAAACAGAACGTGGTATAAAGGGGGTACCGAGGGCAGAGAGCCTGTTCTTAAAAAGAGGCTGGAAGAAATTAAGAGCGGCAATAAGAAATAAGATTATCTGCATAAAAAAAAGCTGACCTGAAATTATCAATTTCAGGTCAGCGAAGTATTGGAGCTATTGCTCGATGTCTACCATAACATGAGATCTTAAAGAAAATCTTAACTGCTTAAAGTATACCGCAGTTCGCGGTATAAAACAAATATATTTAGGTATAGATTTATAATAACTAATAAAATTTAATCATATATAACAAAAAAGCGCTTTTATTTAAGAAAAAATTTTTCTGCTTGATTTTTATGCTAAACGAATACCCACTATTTTGGGTTATCTACATAAATCTTAATAAAATAATAAGAGGAATGACTAAAATTCATGTACTATCCTGCACAGACAGGCCGGGCTCAAATGCACTGAGGGTATCAAAATATGCGGCAAATATGATGGCGCAAAAAGCAGACGTCGAACTTTTTACACTTGAGGATTTTCCCTTAGCCGATGTAGCCGGTGGAGTGTATGGCAAAGCGCCACAAACCGTTATTGATTTCAATGATAAGTTTCTGGATGCAGACGGTTTTCTTTTTGTGATTCCCGAATATAATGGTGGTTTTCCTGGTATTCTAAAGCTTTTTGTGGATTATTTACCCTTTCCAGAATCGTTGCTTAAAATTCCGGTTAGTGTAGTTGGTGAGGCAGCCGGATCTTTCGGAGCACTGCGCCCTGTTGAACAGTTCGAACAAATACTTACTTACAGAAAAGCGATTATTTATCCTGAACGGATGTTCATACAAAATGTAAACAGTACTTTTGATGAAAAGAAGGGATTGAAATCTGAAAAACTGCAAGAGCTTTTAGAAAAGCAGTTAAAATGTTTTCCGGATTTCGTATCAAAACTGGACTACAGCTTAGTTGATGCGTAGCATATAGCCTACACCGTGCAGTGTAACCAGATATCTTGGGTCATCGGGATTAACCTCGATTTTAGCTCTGAGTTTTGATATGTGTACATCTACAGTGCGTGTATTTGTACTGTATTCATATCTCCAGACTTTTTCGAGCAGATTGTCTCTGGAGATGGGCTTATTAGAGTTTGCAAGCAAATATTCAATGATTTCAACTTCGCGTGTTGACAGATCTTCTTCGACATCTCCCGGTTTGTATACTTTTGACTCGTTAAAATCTATTTTCACTTCACCCAGTTTCAAAATCTCTGCAGGGCCTGATTTTGCATACGCATTGGCACGCCTGAGGCGTGCTTTAATTCGTGCAAGCAGCTCTTTTACACCGAATGGCTTCGTCATGTAATCATCAGCGCCAATATTTAAACCGGTAACTTTATCAATCTCCTGGTCTCTTGCAGTAAGCATAATTATTGGGAAGGAGTATTTAAGGTCACGAACTTCCTTGCAAATATCGTAACCACTGATATTTGGCAACATTAGGTCGAGAATCATTAAATCCGGGTCAGTCTCCTTTACCGTGTCAACTGCTTCGGCTCCGTCGCTAACAACTACCACTTCGTAATTTTCTGCTTCAAGTGTGTCTTTCAGGGTGAATACGAGGCTTGGTTCGTCTTCAACGATGAGAATTTTTTTTGCTTTATTGGGCATATTGTTCCAGTTCTATGTTTGTTTTGATCCCTTCAGGAGCTTTTTTGGCTTCATTTTTGTAACCCTCCGGTAATTCGAAAAGAGCAGGGAAAGTTACAGTAAAAGTAGTACCCTTATCAACTTCACTTGAAACAGTTATAGTACCGCCGTTTAACTCTACCATGTTTTTCACAATAGAGAGGCCTAATCCGTGTCCTTTAGTATTTGAAGTCATAGAGCTTTCTACCCGGTAAAACTTGTCAAATATATGTTTTTGTGCCTTTTTGGGAACACCGTCACCTTTGTCGGTTACAGAAAATGAGACTGTTTTCCTCCCGCTCTTTACATCTATAGTGATATCTTTATTCCCGGAGCTGTACTTCATACTGTTCTCAACAAGATTACTAAGTATGGTTTCAATATGATCAGAATCGACCATTACAAAAGGCATGTTCTCTTCTTTA
Source organism: Balneolaceae bacterium (assembly GCA_007693395.1). GTDB lineage: Bacteria > Bacteroidota > Rhodothermia > Balneolales > Balneolaceae > Rhodohalobacter. Next base: position 14,029 of record REDS01000107.1, read on the forward strand.
TGGATTGAGTATTCAAACCCTTTCGAGATAACATACTGTTTTGTTGTTTTATAATAATGATCTGCAAGTTCATCAAGCTTATATGGTGCCTGATTTACCATGGTTTGTCCGGAATCTGCCTTGGCTACATCAAGAAGTTTATCAATCATTTTTCTAAGCCGGATTGCTTCGGTGTAGATATGTCCACCGTAATCTTTGAGACGTTGTTCATCGGTAACCCTGCCATCAGAAATATTTTCACCTGCGGCCTGCATAACAGCGAGTGGTGTTTTTAATTCGTGAGTAACATTGGCGAGAAAACCTGCTTGCCGCTGTGCAAATTCTCGCTCGCGCTGTGCATTGATAAACATGAATACAAATGCGCCAAATAGCACAAAAACTGCAATTCCAAGAGCAAACAGATTTCGGTTTAGAGATGCATTGGATGCCGCAACCGCCGGCGATTCAAAAAACGATGCTACAATGATCCAGTTATCGAGCAGGTCCGGAAAGCGTTGACGCATCTCAATCTTGTCTCGGCTATACTCATAATTTGGGTTACTGCTTAATAAAATTTCGTTTTGCATCCAGTCTCTTAGCCAAACAGCCATTCCAGAGTCACTCTCTTCTCCAAACTTTGCCTTTAATTCTGGTTCAAGTATTTTATTGAGCAGGTATTCGCGATCAATAACGAAGTTAAGATGCCCTACAACTCTGTTTTCGTCATTATTTATCAGAACAAGCGTCATGGTTCTGTGAGCATCGAAAACTACTTTGTTATTCCACCTGAAATCTTCAAGAGTAATTGTATTAACTCTGGATTTTGATAAACCAAACCCATCACAAACTTCTTTTGGTACATCTGCCGATACAAGAAATGCACCGGAATTGTGATCAAAATTATAAATTGGCAATTCAAAGATGTAACAGCCGTTCATGTGCCCCGGGGAAAAGTAGATATCAGAAAAGAGAGAATCTGAAATAGCTTTAGCAAGCACTTCGTTAAACTGAACCGGGAAAGTACCGGTTGCATCCCAGGAAACTTCCAGATCATTCATTTCGAGATTACGGATTCCACGAAAGGGTTGATAGAACCGATAAAGAACCGTACTTGCATACTCTTCAAGCTGAACCTTTCGGTTCTCTTTTGCAGCTTCAATGGTTGACTCTTTAAGCGCATAGAGTGAATAAACATTCATGCCGGTTATTGCAACAACGGCGAGAATCCCCACACTTAGAAAAAACCAGCGGAGAGTATTACTTTTTTTGAATTTATTAAAAAGTGACATATGGAGTGAATAATATCAGTGGTAAAAGCAAAATATTTAAAATGTTAACCAAATTAATCTTATGCTAACCTAAATTTTTGTAAAATTATGCGTTGATTCAAGCCGAATCTTTATGCTCTCAATATCGCATATCAAAAATTCCATGTGTTGTTTTGGCGATTTACATCAGGGAAAAGGCCTTCGGGATCAATCTGTACTTGTACAACCTGTTGGGATTCGACTATCCGAATTTCCCTGGTTCTGTGGCCCTGGAGCCAGTGTTCAACATCGTAAACATTTTCATAGGTTGATCCATCTTTAAACGTAACTTTTAAAAATACGGGCATCGGTACATTGCCAATATCTTCAATAACAATAACGGTTTCTTCACCATCTTGATAAACTTCAGCCACAGATTGGTCGAGAGTCCACGTTTCGTAATACCATGCTCTCCAGAACCACGATAAATCTTTGCCGGTTACATCCTCAAACGTATTAAAAATATCCCATGGGTAAGGGTGCTTGTACTTCCAGCGGTCAATCACTGCAAGGTGCGCTTCCATAAAAAGTTCGTCACCCAATATTCCGCGAAGGGCATAAAGTACGGAAGCCGGCTTTGGGTAAGATGCCACACCAAAGGCAGGGCCGGGATAATGGAAATCTGACCTTCGCATAATCTCACCTTCAAAATCAGTTCCTGCAAATTGAAGATATCCGCTGAATGTGTCGCGCCTGTCGAATCTGTCGGCTCCAAAGAAGTCGATATTTGCTTCGTTGGTGTGATAGCTTGTGTGCCCTTCATCAATCCATGTGTAGCGCCGTTCATTCGTGCTTACTATCATAGGGAACCACATGTGGGCAATTTCATGCACGGTAACCCCATAAAGACGGGTAGGGCCTGCGGTGTTATAGTCGCCGATAATAGTCATCATAGGGTACTCCATACCGCCTCCAATAATGTCGGCACCCTCTACAGAGGTCATGTGTGGCCAGGGGTAGGGTGTTTGCAGATAATCAGACATAAAGGTTACACTGTGGCGGGCATACTCGGTTTGTTCTTCCCACAGTGGCGCTGTGTCTCTGTAAAATGTGTTGATGCGGGTAAAATCGGTTTGGCCATTTCCTGTCAGGTCACCTACCGGTGTTCGGGAGCCTTCCCAGCGTGATTCCAGCGTGGCACTAAAGGCCACATCGCGCACCTTTTCCGACCTGAATCGCCAGGTTAAAAAGCCATCTTCCGATTCCGCAGTGGCAAGATCAAGCTCATCAAAGTCTGCTATCATAAACGTTTCATCACGGGTACCTGCTTCGAGATATCGTTCAAGCATAATCGGGGAGAGGGTTTCATCCGGATTTAGAAACTCGCCGGTTCCCATTACAATCCACTCCCTTGGTGCAGTTACGGATAGCTCATAATCGGCAAAACCATGATAAAACTCTGCATTGCCAATAAAGGGATCATAAAACCATCCATAAACATCATCATAAACAGCAATATGAGGATACCAATAGCCGATGTAGTAAAGATTATCCCGGCTTCGGCCCATTCTGCCAGATGAGTTTCCTGAAGCCCCTCTCTCTGGCACAACAAACGACCATTCAAATTCCAGATCCATCTCACCGCCACTCTCTAAAATCTCTTCCGGGAAGATGTAGAGCTGGGTACCCTCATTAATAAAACCGCTTGCCCCTTCAATCCAGCGGGCAGTGGCTGTAGTCTCTTCAAGCTCAATGCCATTAGCAGCAATCAATGTAAGATTTACACCCCCGGTAATTTCAGTGATATCTAATTTTGGTGTACCTGCTCTGTGAAGGTTTTGAGCCAGTTCAACCACAATTATATCAAGGTCATCGGGGGAGTTGTTTGTGTAGGTTATTTGCGCCGTTCCGTAAACAGTATGTGTTTCGGGGTCGAGTGTGGCGTGAAGATTATAACTCGCGTAATTTTGCCAGTAATGTTCACCGGGGGTGCCATCAAAACTGCGGGTGCCAACCATCTGTGCGTAAAGGTATGCTTCAGAGATGTCGATTGGATAGGGGATAGGGCGCTCAAGATTCAGGGATGGTTGCTGTTGCTGTGGTGCATTTGAATTGGCCACGCGCTCAGGTGCAGTGCAGGAGAGCAAAAGCACGGAGCTAAACAGAAAAAGAGAGATGGTTTTTAAATAAGAGTACATAGATGATTGAGAGTTTGATTTCTGATAAAGAAAACTGATAATTATTTGGCAGGGTGTTATTTGATGACGATATCGTTGAGCTCACCATTTTCGATCTGAACGGTGCGTGCGGGAAATTTTCTGATAACGTCATAATCGTGCGTAACCATGAGTACAGCCATGCCGCGATTATTAATTTGCCTAAGCAACTCCATGATGGATCCGCTCGCCTCGGGGTCGAGGTTCCCGGTTGGTTCATCTGCAAGAAGCAGCCTGGGTTCGTTAGCAAGAGCCCTTGCAATTACCACTCGCTGTTTCTCTCCGCCTGAGAGATCGTTAGGCATGGCGTTGCGTTTATGGCTTAACCCAACAAGGCCCAAAACCTCAAGAACCCTGTGTTTGATGAAGCTTTTTTTGTGGCCGGTTACACGCAGTGCAAAAGCAACGTTATCAAATACATTTCTGTCGGGCAGAAGCTGAAAATCCTGAAATACTATGCCAATTCTGCGCCTCAGGTAAGGTATTTTCTTCTCGGGAAGTTTGTTTACATCATAATCAGCCACGTAGACAAGACCGTTATCGGGCTTTACATCGCGATACAACAGCTTCAGGAAAGAACTTTTTCCGGCACCTGTCCGCCCGATTACATAACAAAACTCACCGGTTTCCAGACGAAAATTGATGCCGTTCAGTACCTGATTCTGGCCAAAACTGACCGAAACGTTGTTGAGTTCGATAACTCCGTTTACACTCATTGTAATACCATGGTTATTCTCAGACTTTTTTCATGAGCCGGCCGAAGCTCAAACCCGTCATAAGCCTGTAAGATAGTGAAATCTGTTTTCTTTATGATGGCTTCCATCTCTTGTTGTGTGTAGATCTTCTGCTTATGGATTTCTTCTGCAATAATTGATTTAGATTTGTCGGCAGAATCTGTTTTTACGATTCTGAAATGGTTTGTGTGAATTCTGTTCTTGCCATTGAATGAACTTTGGCGGTAATAGAGAATATCATCAGAAATCTCTTTCTGATGATTGTGTAAAAATTGAATGGCCTTCCTTGAGTTTCTGGGGGTGGTAAAATCAAAAATAAAAATGCCTTGTGGCTTCAATACCTGTTTAACCTGATTATGGAGCTGAAGTATCTCATCTTCTGAATGCAGGTAGTTAATACTGTCAAAAATCATGTAGATTACGTCAAACTTTTCCTGAAGATGAATATCGAGAAAGTTCATTGTTTCGAAGTGTATTTCGGAATGAACTTTTTCACCTTTTCGTACGGCCTGCTCAATCATTTCGGGAGAGCCGTCAGTTGCTGTGATGTTGTAACAGTCAAGCTCTTCGAGTGATAGTGCAACGGTTCCCGTTCCGCAGGCGAGTTCAAGAAGATTTTCGGCCTCAGGGTTGTGTTCAAGAATGATTTCGTCGATATAATCTGCCCATGTTTCGTAATCAACATCGGCCATAACCTCATCATATATTTCTGCAAGTGCAGAGTAGCTCCGTTTCTCAACGATTGATTTAGTCATTCCACTGGTTCCCCAAACCTTTTTTTTGCCATATAAACGGCAAGGTTGTATGCTTCAAGAAAAGAGCTCTCATCAGCAACTCCATTGCCGGCAATCTGGTATGCAGTTCCATGGTCGGGCGAGGTACGTATGATGCTGAGATTTGCTGTAAAGTTAACCCCTTTCCCGAATGAAAGAGTTTTGAAAGGGATAAGCCCCTGATCGTGATACATCGCCAAGATGGCATCATACTCTTTGTATTTGTGGCTGCCAAAAAAGCCATCTGCAGCGAATGGACCATCTGCATAAATACCATTATCGGCAGCATTGCGAATTGCAGGCTGAATTATTTTCGATTCTTCAGTACCGATCACACCGCCATCCCCCGCATGAGGGTTGAGCCCGAGTACTGCAATTTTTGGTATTGAGATTCCAGAATCCTGAATAAGTGTGGTGTGAAGTGTGCGTAGCTGACGCTTAATCAGTTCAGTTGTGATGCTGCCGGAAACATCTTTCAAAGGAATGTGAATGGTAGCCAGTGCAACCCGTAACTGATCGTTTACAAGCATCATCATTACATGCTCTGTCTTCGTGAGGTGAGCAAGAAATTCCGTGTGGCCGGGGAAATTGAAGCCGGCTTTAAAAATGGCCTCTTTTGAAATGGGAGCTGTAACAAGTGCATGGCAAAGGCCTCTGATGCAAAGTTCGGCTCCGGTTTGGATAGCAAGCATTGCAGCCTCTCCGGCCTGTCCGGTTAACTTTCCCGGCTCAGGTACCACAGGCACATCGGCGAAGGGATCGAGAATGTGCACATAACCGGGCTTGAAATCAGTATTCTCTTCTACCAATTGGCAGGGAATGTTTTCATGAGCTGATGTTCTGTAGAAATCGAAAACGGCACTGCTGCCTATCCAAACAGGAGTGGATTCCGTTAAATCTAATCGGGAGAATGCTTTTATGGCTATTTCAGGGCCTATGCCATTATAATCTCCCATACTTACAGCAATGATTGGTTTCATAGCTTAAAAATAGAAAAGTCCGAGCTCACACACAGCGTGCAATTTCAGTAATTGCACACTTTGTAATGTGGTTTAAGACTCAGAAATCAACCTGAAATCCCCGAAACCGGTAGTTGCTTCAAAAATGAGTGTGCGGTTTGGGTATTGCCAGATCTCCCGTGCCGGGGCATTGGCAGGTAAACGGCGTTCAATATTGTCGGGTGCACCGAAAAGAATGTAAGCCCGTCCCTGGTCGGTATCAAACCCGGGAGTTTGAAGTGAAGAAAAATTTCTGAATGCACTGTCTATCCTGCTGTAAAATTCTGCCATTAATTCGTTGAACTCGGTTTCAGGAGTGGGGTCTCGTTCTGCCCAGAACTCACGAAACTTACGTTCTCTTTCTGATGCTGACCCCGAGTTGATTCTGCGCAGTTCTTCATCACTAACTATAAACCGCATCATACTGATTGCTACATCAAGATTGTAGAGGCTAACAGGCATATCAATCCATTGTGAGTTGATGGTGCGCTCTGCAATTGGATCTTCCTTTCCGTCCTGCATCAAACGCAAACGGAAACGGGAATTTTCAAAATCCTGGTTAGGTACGGGTATCACGGCATAACGAACGCCATCGTCTGCTAAGGTTGCCCTTAAAGAAACATCTCCGTCAGTTCTATGAAACTCAGCACCATTGAAAAAGATGGTATTTTCATCACTGATGGTTTGCCCAAAACGAATATCACCCGGTTCTGCACCCGATCCGGAGCCAAGCAGGTGCTTGTTTAATGTTAAGCTTTCACCTTCAGAAGGCAGCTTTACAAGAAGGGAATAATCCTGCCCGTAGAGTACATTGCTGCCAAAGTTCAGGAGGGTTGCGTTAAATTCATCTTCCGTTAGTGTAAAATCACTTAGCAGATAAAATGATGCACTTTCAAATTCGCTGTATTTGGGCAGAGTAACACCGCGGCGGGTAGATGCCTGCTCCCTTACAGAACCGGCACGGCTTAATTGTAACTCATAATGATAGGCGCCGCTGCTCAGTGTTGTACCAACAAAGCCCTGTGTATAGTCAAATCGGGATTTAGTATCCTCAAATGTATTTACCCAAACTGTATCCTGCCAGCTGTCTCTGAATACGGAGGCAGGAGATGAAGATCTGCGCGAACCCGGTGGCGGCCCCTGAAAAACTTCCACACCCATGCGCACAGGTGCAAAGAATTCTGCCTCTGGAGTTGGAGGCTGCATGTTTGGCCTCATTCTCAGAAAAGGGATAAAATCGTAATCCAGGCGGAAGAAAACAGCAAGCTGTGCAGTACTGTCACTATCGGGTATTACAATGTGGTCGATGTAAGAAGATGGCTGATCAGTTCGCTGAAGAAGTGATTCGTAAGTAGTTGTGGCGCGGCGCTGTGCTTCTGCATCAAAAAATGCCAGGAATAACAAGGCTGCCAATGGAAGAACTATTCGTTGCATGTGATCTATTTCAATTGAATGGTAATTTCGCTGTCTGCAGGTACTTTATCTTTTGGAACGTGACTGATACAATCAGTATTATCAACTCGGATAAATTAAATTAAAACATTCTGATTATGAAGAACAGCTGGTTCGATGATTTGATTGCTGAATTGCAGCATCAAGAGGAAAACATTAAAAAGGGCGGGGGCGTTGCGCGAATTGAAAAAGAACATAAAAAAGGTAAGCTTACCGCAAGAGAGAGAATAAATTTTCTTCTGGATGAAGGAACCGATTTTTTTGAACTGGGGCTTTGGGCTGCGCATGATATGTACAAAGAAGAGGGTGGCTGCCCGGCTGCCGGTGTTTTGATTGGTATAGGTACCGTTTGCGGTGTTACCTGTATGATTGTTGCAAATGATGCCACCGTAAAGGCAGGAGCCTGGTTCCCGATGACGGCAAAAAAGAACCTTCGTGCTCAGGAGATAGCCATTGAGAACGAACTTCCGGTAATCTATCTGGTAGACTCTGCCGGTGTTTACCTGCCAATGCAGGATGAAATTTTTCCGGATAAAGAGCACTTTGGGCGAATCTTCAGAAACAATGCGGTGATGAGTGCAAAGGGCATTCCGCAAATTGCAGCGATTATGGGCAGCTGCGTGGCAGGTGGTGCTTATCTGCCCATAATGAGCGACGAAGCTCTCATTGTGGATGGCACAGGCAGCGTATTTTTAGCAGGCAGCTATCTTGTGAAGGCTGCCATCGGGGAGGATGTGGATAATGAAACCCTTGGCGGAGCCACAACACATACTGAGATCAGTGGAGTTACTGATTACAAAATGGCTGATGATACCGAGTGCCTTGAAACCATTCGCAAGTTGATAGATAAGATTGGCCCCAGAAAAATGGCCGGTCTTAACAGGGTTGATCCGGTTAAACCTGAGCTTGATATAGATGATTTTCTGAAAACCCTGCCTGATGATCGCAATAAACCGTATGATGTTATGCCGCTGATAAAAAGCATTACAGATGCACACAGTTTTGTTGAGTTTAAAAAAGGATATGGGCAAACACTCATAACCGGTTATGCCAGAATAGATGGCTGGAGTGTGGGGATTGTTGCCAATCAGCGAAAGATCGTTAAAAGTAAAAACGGTGAGATGCAGATTGGCGGGGTTATCTACTCAGACAGTGCAGATAAAGCAACACGATTTATCCTGAACTGCAACCAGAAAAAAATCCCCCTCATCTTCTTGCAGGATGTTACAGGCTTTATGATCGGGAAAAGAAGTGAGCATGGAGGTATCATTAAAGATGGTGCTAAAATGGTGAATGCTGTTGCGAACTCAACAGTACCAAAAATCACCATTATAACCGGAAATAGCTATGGTGCCGGGAATTATGCAATGTGCGGCAAAGCTTATGACCCAAGGTTTATCTATGCATGGCCAACAGCCCAAATCGCTGTGATGGGCGGTACACAGGCGGCAAAAGTTCTTACTCAGATTCAGGTATCATCACTTGAGAAAAAAGGCAAAAATCTCAGCAGCGAAGAGAAAGAGGCTATATTGAACAAAATCAAGTCACGTTATGACAGGCAAACCGATGTGCGCTATGCTGCTGCCAGGCTATGGGTTGATGGAATCATCCATCCTAAGGAGACCAGAAATCGAATCTCCAATGCGATACTTTGTGCAAATCACAATCCGGAGATTCCTGACTTCAAAACGGGAGTAATACAGGTTTAAGGTATGTATAGGCTGGTAATCATAGGATGTTTTGTTTTGTGTTCTCTGTTCACTCTACCGGATGATGCTGTGGCACAAAACGACCCTGATCCACGTGGGGCTTTTTTGCGCTCACTTGCGGTACCGGGTTGGGGTCATCACTATGTTGATTCCAATAACTGGAACAGAGGTAAAGCCCATCTTGGGGCTGAGCTTTCCATGATTGCCGGCTATTTTGGGTTGAGAGCCAGGGCATCCAACATCGAAAACCAATATCTTACACTCGTAAATCTGCGTGCCGGTATTGACATTACAAACAGAGGACGCACATTTCAGCTTGCGATAGGAGATTACAATACCCTGCAGGAATATAACGACTTTCAGCTTCGAAGCCGAAACTGGAACCGATTGATTGATGATGAACCCGAAAACAGGTGGAACTGGGCAAGTGAACGAGACCGAATCAGGTATAACGAACTTCGGTCGGATAGGGACAGAATCAGAAATCAGCTTCCTGCAATTATCGGTCTGATGGCGGTAAACCGGGTTGTGAGCGCAGTTAGCGCATTCAACAGAGCCAGAGATATAAACACCCCGGAACTTACAATCACACCTTTCAACACGGATAACGGGGAATCAGGAGTAGTAGCTACTCTGACTTTAAGGTTTTAGAATTTCCAGTGACCTTTCCTCAAATCGAACCGCTTCCAATTATTAAAGGATGCAGACGAAAATTCAATCCCGAAGGTCTTGTTCAAAATCTCTATATTTGAACAAATATTTTTTATCAGTTTTATGGACATTGAAGAAAAACTAAGACAGGTTAAAGAGCGATACGAGGAGTTGAATCAGGCGATGGCCGATCCCTCAATTTTTGACCGCCCTGATGAGTACCGGGAATTAACGATTGAGCATACCCAGCTTAAAGAACTTGTTGAAGATTACAATGAGTGGCAATCTATAAAAAATCAGTATACTGGCAACAGTGAGCTTATTGAGATGAATGAGGATGCTGAACTAACCGAGCTTGCCCGTGAAGAGAACAAAGAGCTGAAAGAGCGGCTTGCCGAACTGGAAGAAGAGATTAAGTTTAAGCTTATTCCCAAAGATCCTGATGATTCAAAAAACTGTATTGTGGAGATAAGAGCCGGTACTGGCGGAGATGAAGCGGCCATTTTTGCCGGAGACCTTTTTGATATGTACCGCAGATATGCTGACTCGCAAAACTGGAAAATGAGTGTGCTATCCGTAGCTGATAGTGAAAAGGGAGGGTTTAAAGAGATTGTATTTGAGCTTTCCGGCAGTGAGGTTTTCGGAAAAATGAAATACGAAAGTGGTGTTCATCGAGTGCAAAGAGTTCCCGAAACAGAATCCCAGGGGCGAGTTCACACATCGGCTTCAACTGTTGCGGTACTCCCCGAAGTGAATGATGACGTTGAAATTAACATCGACATGAAGGATGTTCGGGTGGATACATTCCGGTCAAGCGGGGCGGGAGGGCAGCACGTAAATAAAACCGATTCAGCCATTCGCCTGACGCATGAGCCCAGCGGGGTAGTGGTAGAGTGCCAGCAGGAGCGCTCACAGCATCAGAATAAAGAAAAAGCGCTGATTATGCTCAAAACAAAACTCTACAATATGGAGATGGAAAAAATACGTTCTGAGCGGGCAGCTGATCGTAAGAGTCAGGTTTCTACAGGTGACCGCAGTGCTAAAATACGAACCTACAATTTTCCACAGGGCAGATTTACCGATCACAGAATTAACCTTACCCTCTACAATCTGGATGACATTCTAAAGGGCAATATTGGAGATGTTATTAAATCGCTCAGAGTGGAAGAGAATCTTGAAAAACTGAACGCAATCATGAATTGAGATTCTATATCATCTAAATTATTCAAATAAAAATAACAAGTTAAAGACAGATAGATCACATGAACTTTCCCAATCCGTTTTACCGCTGGCGGCCGCACCCTTGGCATGGCCTTGATGTTGGCCCAAACCCGCCTTCTATAGTTAATGCCTTTGTTGAAGTTACTTCATTCGATGCAATAAAATATGAAGTTGATAAGCAGACCGGCTATATGCGTGTTGACCGACCTCAGCGCAGCTCATCTATGCCGCCCTCTCTCTATGGTTTTATTCCTCGTACATATTGTGGCGACAGAATCGGAGCACTTTCAGATCATACAAATGAAGGAGACGGTGACCCGTTAGATATCTGTGTTTTGAGCGAGCGGCCAATAGACAGGTCTGAGGTGATTTTGACAGCAAGAGTAATCGGGGGCTTGCACATGATTGATCAGGGAGAGGCAGATGACAAGATCATCTCTGTGCTTAATAATGATCAGTATTACAAAGACATTATGAATATTTCTGAACTGCCCGAAGTAATTATCGAGCGTTTACGGCATTACTTTGGCACATACAAACTGATACCCGGAAAAAAAGAGAACGATGTATTTGTAGACAGGGTATTTGGCAAAGATGAGGCCGAGAAAGTAGTAAAAGCAGCTGTTGAGGATTATAAGGATATGTTTGGTGAGTAAGTGCTTACAGGGTGCTGAAAAGTGTTAAGTTCAGCAACTGTGTAAAGGATTCTTCAAATAAGTAGAATTCTTTAAAAAACCTTATATTACTAAGCTAATTCAAAATCCTTTTTTCTTTCAATGCCAACCTGGACTTTACACACTGAATTTAAATTTGATGCTGCACACTACATCGAAGGGTACGATGGAAAGTGCGGGCGCATGCATGGGCACACCTATAAAGTGCATATCTCTGCAAAATCGCATGAGCTAAATCCATCAAAATATTTAGACACACCCGATATGGTTTGCGATTTTAAAGAGTTGAAATGGGCAGCAGCAGACGGCCTGAAGGGTGGCCTTGATCACACCGTTTTGAATGAATCATTGCCTGTAGCTACAACCGCAGAGAGAATTGCAGAATATATTCACAAACAGACAAAAGCCCGCATACCGGGAAATATTGAGCTGAAAGTCACCGTTTGGGAAACCGAAACAAGCTGGGTTGAATACACCGACCACGATGAATAGAACCAAACAAAAAGAACTGCCTGTGAAACGTAAATCGGAGATTACAGATCTGCGGTATTCTCTGATGGAAGACTTTTACACTATTCAGGGAGAAGGTGCTCACAGCGGTACCCCCGCGTACTTTATCCGCCTGGCGGGTTGTGATGTGCAATGCTGGTGGTGCGATGTGAAAGATAGCTGGGATGAATCGAAGCACCCAAAAGTAAAAACATCAGAAATTGTTGAGCGGGCTGCTGAAAGCGGAGCCAAAATTGCAGTAATTACCGGTGGCGAGCCGCTTCTTCATAATCTTGAACCCATCACGCTGATGCTGAAAAAAGCCGGTTTGAAAGTTCATATTGAGACGAGTGGCTCATCACCTATGAGTGGCAGCTTCGATTGGATTACGCTTTCACCCAAACGGTTTAAACAGCCGCTCGATGAAATATTTCCCTACGTGGATGAGCTGAAAGTGGTTGTTCTGAAAAACAAAGATCTTGAATGGGCTGAGAAAAATGCAGCTAAATGCCCGGATACGACCAGGCTGTTGCTTCAGCCGGAATGGGATACCCCATCATCTGTGCCACGTATTGTTGAGTATGTAAAAGCTAATCCAAAATGGGGCATAAGTTTACAGACGCATAAATTCATGAATGTTCCTTAGGTAAAAGTGGTTTTCTCACCTAAACGAAATTATGACATACCGAGAATCTTCCGTTCTGATAACAGGCGCCAGCCAGGGAATTGGCAGAAGTATAGCCATTACATTTGCAGCAAAAACTTCCAGGCCGTTACTGCTACTGGCCCGTAACAGATCAAATCTTGATGAAACTGCAGAGCTTTGCAGAAAAGCAGGTGCAAATCTTGTTGAAATTGTTGAATGTGATGCTACGTCAGAGGAGAATGTAAGCAACATCATTTTGCCAGAAAATTTTCCTATTCCCGGAATTGTGATCAACAATGCAGGCAGCTATCTGTATAAGCCGCTTGCTGATACATCGAATGACGAATTCCACAAACAGATTGATATTAATCTATTCACAGCAGTAAATACCACAAATCGGTTTTTACCTGATTTGATTAAGCTTGATCGAGGACTTATCATAAATATCTGTTCTGTAGCTTCTCTTTGGGGCTTGCCGGACAGCGGCGCATATTCTGCCGCCAAACATGCCCTTCTTGGATACACAAGGTCATTAAGAGAGGAGTTGAAAGAGACAAACGTTGCTGTTACAGCGATCAATCTCGGGCAAACACATTCTACAAGTTGGGCAGAATCTGACATGAGCCCTGACAGGCTGATAAATCCTACCGATGTGGCCGCTTTGCTTGTAACGATTTCCGAGCTTTCTGCACGTTCTGTACTTGAAGAGGTTACTCTTCAGCCTCAGCATGGCAGAGTTGCCCCGATGTAGAAAAACAAGAAAATTGACTTACAGAGATACTTTCTAAGAGCTCTCTAATAGATTGGACTGCATCTAAAAAGAAAAAATTAAGCCGAAAAAAAATCTGTAAAAAAAACCGAGGGGCATCAATGTATTAGAAAAAATTAATATATTGATAATTGATGGGGAACAAATCGAATTGAGAATAGTAAATAGTTGTGATATCAAATCTGATATTACATGTTGTACCCCGAAAAAGCCAACGTAGTTAGGAAAGTCCGGTTGATAGCCGGGCTTTCTACTTTACGTTACCCCGATATTTTCACATGTTCAATTTTATTATAAAATTCTCATCTTTAATTGAACATACAGCACTGATTACATGTCAATTAGTTTATAGGTAACTAATGTCTAAAGTACATAGTTTACGTATGATAGTAATTGAAAATAATCTTTCTGTAAAT
>REDS01000185.1 GCA_007693395.1 Balneolaceae bacterium
ATCTGATGGTCGTCAGCGATGATGATGGTCGTTTTTTTCATCAGATATCCTCAGAATGTACCTCTCATTAATATTTAAAGAGTTTTTTGATACTTAAAAAGTTCACATTCTCATCATTAAAACAATCAGCAGCCTTCTGATTCATCCAAATTGAAGCAGATCAGAATCGCAATTCTCTCTCTTCATTTCCATAAATAACGATCCTGTATTCAAATTCATCTTTTACGGCAAAATAACGGGCAGTGAATCCTATATCCAACTCTCTGATATTCTCTTCATCACCATCACAAATATAAAAATCAGAATTCAGCAGACGAATTTCAGTAAAGAAATTTGCCTCTTCAACAGTGAACGTTAAAATGTACCCTGCAGCCAAAGGTAACGCGTCGTCAAATATGTTCCAAAAATCCTGGCCGCTGGTAACAGATTCAGCAAAATAAAATATATTGTCTTTATTATTATTTATTTCTACTCTGACACGAATATCCTGCCACGTCGGACTGAAATGATCGTCAAAAAATCTTAAGCTTAACATTATTTGGGTATCTACTGCAGCAAAATGAGCTTCCCTCCATGCACTTTTACTGTCGGAACACGACTGGAGGCTAAAAGCCAATGATGCCCCAAGCAGAAGTAAAATTATTTTTTTCATGATTACCGGGTTTTCGTTTTGGTTTACCGATCGTTCAAAATAGTTATTGATGCCGGGTCAATTGTTTCTAACCGGATCCTTCTTTTTATAAATTATTTCATGTCTGTAAATTTCTGTATACCTACAATTAGGTATTTGATATCCAACTGATTTCAGATAATTCTCATTATTTATGTATATCGGGTTAATAATGTGGGAACCATATCTCTCTTCCTCGATTTGGAAATTCACTTAAATGGCCGATCACAACCTGCATAAAATATCCCCAAGGCTCATCAGGCGCATACCAGATTTGTTCACGATATTCAACATGGACTACTATTGGAAGTAAACTGATACCCTGTCCCGGGTTAACTTCTCTTCGTGTATTTGGATCAATCCAAATCAAATCGCTTTCAAGTATTGTGATTACCGGATTCAAGTTTGTGCCATGAACATTAATCCGGAATTGCTCTCCGGCTTTAACAGGTGTATTTTCAGCATTTTGCATTCTTTCCTGATCATTACCAACATTAAACTCAAAACTTCTGAAACTGAAATTAACAGAGACGTTTATCACAGGTGTGATTGGTTCACCTGCATAATAACTGACGACGAGATAAACAGTTGTCCCACCATCAGATTGTCCCGGCGGCCTGAACCCATCTCCATTTCCCGGCTGAACCACCGGCCCTATACCTGCGATGATTTCGGGATCAGCAGTGGGTTCTGCAAAGGTTTCTCCCAGATCGGCCACTTTCTGTTCATCACATCCGTAGAGCATTAGCTGCGATTCCATGCTTGCCAAACCCTGTCGCACCTGATTCAAAGGCTGTCCCATTTGTGAAACCAGTCGGATGATGGATCCGACATCATAGGCGGGGTCGTCCGGCATACAGATGGACGCTTCGAGGATCAGTTCGCTGCTCAGGGTTGTTGCCAATTCTTCCAGTACACGCAACTGCTCGGCTATCTGCCTTGAACCGGAAAATGCCGAAGCCAATGCCATTTCATCACAGGCTTTCCCTTTTTTGTCGTTCACCACCTTGGTGAAATTGTCATTCAGCATCCTGAACCGGGCAGCCAGCAACTGGCTTTCTGCGGCAATATCACGCAAGCGAATCAGTTTCTGATCCATGTATACTTCATCACACCACTGGTCAAAATCTTCGGAGGTAATATCGGCAATGGCTTCGTCGATATTCACACATCGCTGCAGTTCTTCCAGCCATTCAAAGCCATCGGCGCAGACGCAATCCATCAATTCATCACTCCAAACCTGATTTTCACCACAGATCCTTGATTCTGTTTTCCGAACTGTTACTGCAGCAACTGCACTCAGTCCCGACCAGGTTGCTGAAACGTTAAAAATTCCAGGTTCTTCTGCTGTAAAAACCGGGCTCCCGATGTTCCATACCGTACTCTCTAACTCCGAAATATCAGTGGCAGAATTATCATTAAATATGGCTCTTACCCGAAAGGCAACCACATCACCTGAATCAAGGACTGCTTCTTCAGGTATAATCCTCAGCGAAACCGGTATTTTCACTTCTTGTTGCAGTATAAGCCTCACATCGTAGATTCCATTTTGCCAAAAGCGACTCGTTTCTTCAACGGCCTCATCACCTGTACCGGCTCGCAACGTAAATCGAGAATCCTTCTGACCTCTGGCATACAAAAAGAATTTACCTTCAGAGTCTGAGCTAACTTGATCATGCCCCCCATCCTCCACATCAAGGCTCACTATAACGTTTGAGGCAGGCTGCCTTCCGGTTTCTGTTTCACGAAACACAGTACCTTCAACAAACACATTCAGTGTAAGTGCATCCACCACTCTCTGAATATCTCTATGCTGGTCGGCCGAAAAAAGCCAGAATCCCACAAAAGAGTCTTCGCTGTGCTCGAGAAGACCTTTCATCGTATCGAACAATCCCATCTCTTCTAAAAGCCGTTCAGAGTGCATATCAATACTGGCATCAGTTAAGAGCTGAAAATGTTGTTTGGCTTCGTTTATGAAAACATCAGGATTAGAGCCTGCTTGAGATACCAGTAACTGAGCCCTGTAAACAACCGGAATTATACTGCGGTCGGGTAGTGCAGCAAAATAATAGTAAACTCTATCAAATATGGGCGGAGCTAACCATCCTTCCTCTCTTGCTATGCCGGATCCATATTGATAGATATAAAATTCTTGCACACTACCACCGTAATTTTGAAAAACCTGAATATTCGGTCCAAGCAAACGGTAATAAGCAGATACATCAAAAAAATCGATTGTTGTCCTGCCATTTCGTCCTTCATAGTGACGCTCAAAATAGCTTTGTGCTTCAGCATACATACTGAAACCGCCACCAAGGTTTCCCTGTCTGGCTTCATTTATAGTTCCTTGTAGAGCAATTAATTTATCAGAAATCCCTTCCACAGCATCGGCATAACCCTGAAAAATTCTGTTCATTGGAGCTGGAAGTTTATTGGCACCACCGCGTATGGCTGAACCGATAATGTTCAAACCACGTGTGGGATCACCCCGGGCACCTTCTGGATTAAATTGATTTGTAAACTTAAGAACATTCGAGGCATGCGAAAGAGTTGTTCCAAGGTGGTTTAAAACATTTCCTGCACTCACTAATTCCTGAAACACGCCACTTTCTTCAAAATCAAAAAGTAAATCTTCCAAAAACTCTTTTCCAGCCATTATCTGATCGTGAACTTCAATTCCAGCTGTATCATAAAAAAGGTCAATATACTCCTGGCATTCCCGACCAACATCATCTGAGCCTCGTACACAGTCTCGAAATCTTACATAGGTATTTGCAACTTCTTTGATCATACCATTTACCACTTTAAAATCTTCACTCATTTCCGTAAAAAGCTGTTCTGCATCTTTCATAGAAGTATCATGCTGAGCCTGCACATGTTGGTGCATCAACGAAGTCATTATCAGGATTCCACTGAGTGCGATGAGGATTAATTTCACATTTATCATGCGGATCTTACTATTTCTAAAGCCGACAGCTTTTTTAAGTTGATTCATGGTTATTCTCCCATCACATACGGTTAAACCTGTAACTCACACCTGTCAAAAACCGCAAACCGGATTGTACACGATTTCCGGCACCACCCGCCAGGCCGGGCATATCAAAATCCATGGAGTAGTATCTCACATCAATCTGCAGCTCAAGCTGGCCGGCAACAGGAATTCGGGCTCCGGCTGTTACTTCCAGGGTGGTTGGTTTTCTCATTTCACTGTCGCCGTCGGCAGTAAATCCTGTGTACAGAAATGTCTGCTGGTAGCGAACAGAGCTGAACACAGTTGCCTGATTAATGATAAAATTGGCCCGCCCGTCTACTCCGGCCCTGTAACTGTTTCCGGTGTGTTTCAGATCCGGGTCATCAGGATCAATCAGAATATCGGCACCAACCACCGGGCCTAACTGAATACCTGATATTTTGTAACCGAACCGGCTGTAGATGCTGAGACGGTGATCCCTGCCTTCATCCTCCCAATAGCGCCCGAATGCACCAATATCAAAATAACCGGTTGTGCCGCTGTAGTTTTGGTCGAAACGTAAATCCGCATAGTTGCTGAGTTGTGCTATATCACTTGTGTGATAGGTGTACTGGCCATACATCGACGTGCGGCTGTAACCTGCTGCCGAGCTCCGGGTGCGCTGGTTAGAAACCCTGAACCTCAAATTGTCGATGTTTTCGTTATTCGGGTACTGCCAGCTAATCACTGAAAACTGAGTACGGCTGCCGGTTACACTTCGCTCCAGATCGAGCCGGATCCGATTATAATCATTTATCTCTGCTGCAGCAGCATAAGACAACTGTTCAGCTTCGGCAAAAACAGTGAAATCACCCCGGCCGGTTCTGAAGGTTGCCCTGATGTTAGGGTTGATCCGCTGATAATCCAGGAAAGGAACATCGCTCGACTGAAATCTTCCTCTGATTCCGCCGTTCACCACCGTTTTTTCGCCCCTGTAATGGAGCAGGGTATTGAACTGAACACCATCCAGATCGGGGCCTCCAACCATATCGTAGCTTTTGGACTGCGCCTGCAGGTCGCCCGTAAACCGGGTGGATGGATTTACCGGATGTTCAACATTAACTCCTGCTGTAAGATTGTAATAGCTGTTTTGATTGATGAGTTCATCCTCGTAATTCTGATACATAAACGATGTGCGAAGCCGGGTTCCGCCAGCGGCTGCATAGTGATGCGCCAGATTCACATTCGTGGAATTATAGGGCGTGCGAATGACATCGTTATTGTGATCCAGCTGCATTTCGAGCCTTGATCGGGGATTAAACAACATATTTCCGGCAAGGCTGAGGTTTCGTGTGGTCTCCGAAATTTCACCACCAGATTCGTAAGCTGAGGAGCCAAACCGCATGCTTGCAACCCCATCAAACCCGATGGGTGAGCCTCCGGTGTCTCTGATATCGCGAACCATCTGTATCGGAGGCAGCTTGCTGTAATAATGGCCTGCATAGGCGCGTGAATGATTGATCAGTTCACGCTCCAGATTCAATTCTACAGGTAAATAAGCTGAACGTTGCTTTCCTGCATCTGACAGAGATTGGTAATACTCTTCAAATTCGGCTATTAACTGATCTGTTTCCTTACCTTTTTTTGATAGCTGGCTGAATAAAAGTTCGGCTGCCTGTCTTGTTTTATGATACAATTCAGCATTCATCTCCCGATTATCCCTTCCTGACGATTTTTCTGTATCATCATATAATTGCTGCACATCATCCTGATGAATCCATCCCTCTCTTGTATCAGGCAGCCTTACTTTGTACCACTCTCCCTCTTTATTCAAAACCGGCAACAATGTACCGTCCTGCAAATAAGCCATCACAGCCGAATTTGGAAGATCTCCCTCGTACGCGTGCGCAACCGGTTTAATCACCCTGATATTTCGTTCCTGATCAATATCCCCTGCTCCAAGCCGTCTGCTGACAACCAAAAATGCAGCGGTTTGATTTTGAATCTCCATTCGCCCGGTTTTGATCTCTTCCAGCTTTTCTTCCAATACAGATCGATCACCGGCATACAGAAGTGCAGGAATCAGACATGCCAGAGATATGATAAGTGTTCTTTTCATGGCCGGGAAACCTCCGCAATACGTTGTGTGAACAACCTATAAATATTATAAGCGGACAGGAGACTAAGTTTAAATACCTATTAGTAGGTATATGGAAAATTGCGGATGTGAATTAATTTTAAAACAGACTAATAAACAGAATCAAATTTTTGCCCTCATGAAAAAACTAATACTACTTATTTTTTGGGCTCTTTTGGTTTTGAGCTTACAATCATGTTCCGACAGTACTACTGCATTTGACGAGGAATTGGATGATAACAAGACTGAATTGGAGCCTGGTGAAGGAACTTACTCCGTATCAGGTGTAATCACCGCTAATGTTACAGGAACGGCCTTGTTTTATTATGCCATGTTCGACAATGTTGTGTTATTCAAAATGTCCATCTTCGGAGATGAGGACAGGTATGATCTTGAGTTTGAAATGTTCTACCAAGGAAATACTCCTCCTGGAACCGGAAATTATGTGATTAGCCGGACAGACTGGAATCCAAAAGCAACACAAGGAGTTTTCCGCGACATGACGAGTACTGATTCTAAGTTGTACACATCGGTTTGGAGCACTCATGCCGATGGTTCTGGAACATTGATTATCACCGAAATAACCGAAGAGAGCTTAAAAGGAACTTTCGAGTTTGAAGCCCACCTTTTGACGGAAGAGAAGGGAACAGAAGTCATTCAGATTAAAGAAGGGCGCTTTTACGCAGTATTCGAAGATTTCTGGTGAGCAAACAACTTTAAAATCATAAAACAATAAATAACAGGATGTTTGCTCTTACCCGGTAATTTGAAAAAACTGACATTAATCATAACCCAAATATTATTCTCATGAAAAAGTTTATAATTCTGCTTTTTTTGCCCTTCTTGATTAGCA
>REDS01000117.1 GCA_007693395.1 Balneolaceae bacterium
AAAATGCTTTCAGCGCAAGATGAACCATAATGATGGAATCTTTACCGCCGGAAAATAGGAGAACAGGTCGCTCAAACTGGGCAGCAACCTCTCTCATGATGTATATTCCTTCATCTTCAAGTTGCTTCAGATGGCTGTTAATTTTCATATAAAGATAGAGATTTTATTAAGTAACAAATTGATTAAAGGTACGGCCTTACCGGCTGAATGTCAGGTTTGAACGGCCATAAGTTTTCAGTTCATCCGTTTGAATGGAATATAATGAAGGATGCTGTTTTCCAACATTATAAGCCGATGATAAACTCATCATTTTTCAGGGATGGTTTATTATAGGTTAACGGCGAGTTACGTGTTCCGTTTTTCCCTGAATATCGAAACACTGCATCGGCGGCGGCTGTATCCCACTCCATCGTAGGACCAAAGCGAGGATAGATATCTGCCTTTCCCTCTGCAACAAGGCATATTTTCAATGAGCTGCCATAAGGTATCTCTTCAGAAACCTGTATTCCCATTTTCTCAAGGCGTTCTTTAGTATCATTCCCTCCGTGAGACCTGCTAACTGCAATACGTGCAGCTTTTGTCTTATCGTAAGGTGTATGTGAAATTTGTTGTGGCTCACTGGTTCCGTTTTGTATCCAGGCACCATCTTTTTTATCGGCATAGTACAGGCGCTCTTTTGCGGGGATATACACCACTCCCAAAACGGGAATGCTTCCTTCAATAAGAGCAATATTTACAGTAAACTCTCCATTCTTCTTAATGAACTCTTTGGTACCATCAAGCGGATCGACAAGAAAAAAGCGTTGCCACTTTTTTCGGATTTCGTAATCGGGGAGTTCGCTCTCCTCTGAGATAATCGGTATATCAGGCTCCAGTTTCCTCAGCCCATTCACGATAATAGTATGGGCAGCCATATCTGCTTTTGTGAGTGGTGATTGATCATCCTTTTTTTGCACCTCAATCTCATCAGTATAAAATGTGAGAATGGCTTTACCTGCCTTTATGGCAATCTCGTTAATCTGTTGAAGCATTTATAATTTATTTGATTAATAAAAAACTTCTGTCTGTGATGAGTTTTAAAATAGAAATTTTAAGCCTTAAAAAGGCCAAACAAGTGGAATCAGAATCAGAGCCGTAGCAGCCACCGCAATATTGAGAGGTAAGCCCACTTTAAGAAAATCAGTGAATTTATATCCTCCCGGGCCAAGTACCATCAGATTGGTTTGATACCCTATTGGTGTGGAAAAACTTGCCGATGCAGCAAATATTATCGCCATGATAAAAGGCATAAAGCTTACTCCCATAGAATCTGCCAAAGTTATGGCAATAGGAAATATAAGCGCTGCTGCAGCATTATTTGTAATCATTTCAGTGAGCAGCCACGTTGCCAGATAAGTAGCAATTAACGCTGTATATGGGTGTACTCCTGCCCACTCAATAAATCCACCGGCAAGCGTTTCAGCCACGCCGGTTATCTGCAATGCATTACCTATCCCCAAAGCAGACGCGATAACAATGAGTACCTGCCAGTCTATGGTTCTGCGTGCATCTGAAAGCTTACAGCATTTAAACAGTATCATAGCACCGGCAGCAAGGAACGACGCTTTAAACATGCTGAGCAATCCGGTTGCTGCTGCGAGCACCATCAATCCAAGAATTAACCAGGCCCGGCCTGCACGTTCCGTACTTGGAGCACCATTCTCTGATAAGGTACTCACCAGCAGAAAATCGTTCGACGAACGGAATCTTTTTGTGAAATCTCTTGGTGTTTCGAGCAGTAAAATATCACCCGTACGCAGCTTGATATCCCCTATTCTTTTTTTGATGCGCTCACCATCCCGGCTCACTGCAAGCACAACAGCTCCAAACCTGTTTCTGAATTCACCTTCTTTTATGGTCATACCGTTTAAGGGATTAGACGGAGCCACAACTGCTTCAACAAGGTTGCGTTCGCTTCTTGGAGCATTAAGTTTGAAAACCTGTTCTGTAGCCGGTTGCAAACCAGACATCTGCTGCAAGTCTGCCATGGCATCAACAACACCGGTAAAGATAAGCCGATCATCTTTTTTTAACTTTTCTGAGGGCTCAACAGCTGCAATTATTCGCTCATTTCGTATAATTTCCACCAAGAACAACCCCGGCAACTGCCTTAACCCTGCATTTTCTATAGTTTTCCCAATGAGAGAACTATCATGGGGAATCATCATCTCAATTGTATACTCCCGTGTATTTTCGAAAGAAGCAAAGCCCGATTTTCTTTCCGGCAAAAGTTTTCTGCCAATCGTTAATAGATAAATTACCCCCACTAAAGCGATAGGAACTCCAACCCAGGCCGGATCAAAAATATTGAGAGAAATACCTTTATTATCTATTAGAAGGCCGTTTACAATCAGGTTGGTACTTGTTCCGATTAACGTACAGGTACCGCCAAGAATAGCTGCATAACTAAGCGGAATCAGTAATTTCGAATTGGCTATCTGATGCATTTTCGACCAATCTTTTAATGCAGGAATAAATGACGCCACGATTGGTGTATTGTTCAAAAATGCGCTTAGGCCCATTACCGGAGTAATAATTCTGGCTTGAGCGGTAAGCTCCGATTTTGTTTGACCAAGAATTTTCTGTATTACAAACTGTATAGCCCCTGTCTCCTTCAACCCGTAAGCAACAATGTAGAGAGCTGCAACGGTTAGCATACCTTCATTAGAAAACCCAACTAATGCATCACTAACCGGAATAATATTGAGTACAATAATTGCGGTAAGTGCTCCTGCAAATACAAAATCTGCCGGTGCATTTTTTACAATTAGCAATACAAAAGCTATTGCCAGGATCAGTAAGATCAGCAGCCCTGATGGATCCACTTAAAATGATTTGGTTAAACGAAACAACTTTAATGATAGGAATTTGTGTAACAAATAGATAAGCTCTCTTCTACTTTTCTGATTTTCAAAAAAAAAGAGGCTGCCAATATTCGACAACCTCTTTTAAAAATAGGGATACGGTAATTTCTTACTGGATTACCATTTCAACTCTTCTGTTGAGCATTCTT
Organism: Balneolaceae bacterium; assembly: GCA_007693395.1. Taxonomy (GTDB): domain Bacteria; phylum Bacteroidota; class Rhodothermia; order Balneolales; family Balneolaceae; genus Rhodohalobacter. Next base: position 3,053 of record REDS01000117.1, read on the forward strand.
GCTTCTTCACTTGTGTTTGGTACAAGCGGGCGTGTTTCGCCATAACCTCTTGTTGAGATTCTGTCAGCATCAATACCAGATGTTACCAGATACTGCTTAACAGCAGCTGCTCTTCTTTCAGAAAGGCCCTGGTTGTAAGACTCAGAACCAATATCGCAGGTATGCCCCGCAACAGAGAGATTCTTCTCAGGATTGTTGGCAAGTGCACGAACAACTTTGGCAAGTGTTGGCTTGGCATTTTCTCGAATCACTGCAGAGTCGAATGCAAAGAGTACATCACTGTCTATAGTGAGCTCTACTCTGTCCATATCTGCAACCATCTGCTCAAGGTTATTCATTCTATCTTCGAGCTCATCCATTCTGTCTTCAAGAGCACGTATAAGTTGCTCGTGCTCATCAAGCCTTGATGTATTGTCTGCCACTCTGCTGTCGAGGTCAGATATTCTGCCTTCTAGTCTGTTAATCGCTGCAGGATCTACACCAGGTGTAAATTTATGCCAGTCTGCATCACGGTCGCTGCTTCCAAATTTAATCTGAATACCTGCTGTCACTGAACTCCAATTATCCTGAGTTCTTCTGTTGAGATCTATATCAAGCTCAGGGCGAGTTCTGTGGCCGTCGATAAGATCGTCATTAGCAATGTTGTAATCGTATTGAGCGAAAAGATCAAGTCTTCGGCCAAGATTGAAACGAACACCGGCACCGAAGTTAGCAAAAAATGCAGGCTCTGAGTGATCTTCACCTGTAAATTGCTGCCATGCACCAATTTGATTTCTTGATTCTGTCTCTACATCATTAAAAATTAAACCTAAGCCAACAGTAGCATAAAGATTCACTGTTTCTGAGGTAGATCCCAGCATTCTAAGCATATTAATCTGTGAAGATACAGATGTGATAAAGTAGCTGTTTTCGAAGTGTCTGTCGTAGAAGTTGCCCTGATTGTTCACACCATCTTCATCAGACGAAGTGAAAGTACCAAAAAGGAAATTTGTTTGAATTGCAAAGGTAGGATTTGCAGCATAACGGAGATTAAATCCAAATGTAGGATCGTACTCAGTACCAATGTTCATATGTCCCTGAGTAACCCCACCCATTAAACCTATACTTAATCTGTTGGGCTCTTGATTTTCCTGAGCATCAACCGGAGGCACAAGTGTTAATGAAGCAATTAACGCAATGACGCATAGTTTATAAATAATTTTCATAGCGAATGATATGTTATTGTTAGCATTTACGACTAAATTGACAAATTTTATATAGGAGTACGGAAATTATGTTCCAAATTAATATGCCATTATCACTTTGTCGAGCATGGGATTAAATTCATAAAACCATTTCAGTAAAAATATGAATTTATCTTGTAATATGGAATATCAATACAAGTACTTAACAAAATATAATTTATAACCCGTTCCATGTCTGATTTCTCAAGCATATTCCCAGTTTATTAATTTTCTTTCTGCTTGATGCTATCTTTTGGATAGTCTAAATTCACTGGATGAAACCGAACACTTCAGCCAACATAATGTATTGCATGTCATGCATAATCAGAAAAAATCTTATCTCTGATGAGATTTGTATTACACCGCATGCATACCCTTCGCACCTCTCTCTCGGCTGATTTCCCACCTCTACTCTACCATAAGTTTCAAAATACTAAACTTAAAAAAATTCGGAGCATTGTTATGAACAAAGAACGTAAACGATCCTGGGCTGAACCTTATAAAATCAAAATGGTTGAGCCCGTCAGAATGACCACCCGCGAAGAGCGCCACCAAGCAATTAAAGGTGCCGGTTATAATACTTTTTTACTGAGATCCAGAGATGTTTATATCGACCTTTTAACAGACAGTGGTACTTCGGCTATGAGCGACAGGCAGTGGGCTGGCTTAATGCTTGGGGATGAATCTTATGCAGGCAGCGAGAATTTCTATCATCTTGAAGAAGCCATTCAAACGTATTATGGGTATAAATATCTTGTACCTACACATCAGGGACGAGCTGCCGAGCACATCATCTCTCAGATACTGATAAAAAAGGGAGACATCATTCCCGGAAATATGTATTTCACCACAACAAAAGTGCATCAGGAGCTTGCCGGTGGCACTTTTGTGGATGTCATTATAGATGAAGCACACAACCCCGAAAACGAACACCCATTCAAAGGAAATATTGATATTGAGAAGCTTGAATCTGTCATTAAAAAATATGGTGCAGACAGAATTCCTTATGTCTCGGTTGCCACTACAGTAAATATGGCAGGCGGCCAGCCAATTTCTTTGGAGAACCTGAAAGCTGTGCGCAAACTTACTACAAATTATGGTATCAAAATAATCCATGATATGACCCGTGTAGCTGAAAATGCATATCTGATTAAACTGCGGGAGCCAGGCTACTCTGAAAAAACTGTTCGGGAAATAGTTAAAGAGATCTGCTCTTTAACTGATGGTGCAACCATGAGTGCAAAAAAGGACGCACTTGTAAATATCGGTGGTTTTCTTGCTGTTAATGACGAAGATATTTTCAACAAGGCAAGAAACATGGTGGTAATCTATGAGGGTTTGCACACCTATGGCGGTATGGCCGGCCGTGATATGGAAGCTTTGGCAATCGGTATTAAAGAGTCTGTAGAATACGATCATATTCGCGCAAGAGTTGGCCAGGTTATCTATCTGGGCAATAAACTGTTGAATATGGGTGTGCCTATTGTAAAACCTATTGGCAGCCACGGTATATTTCTCGATGCGAAGAAAATACTCCCTCACCTAAGCCAGGATGGGCTCCCTGCACAATCTTTAGCTGCGGCAATATATCTCGATTCGGGAGTACGGGCCATGGAGCGCGGGGTAGTTTCGGCAGGGAGAAATCCCGAAACAGGCAAACACAATTATCCTAATCTTGAACTGGTGAGATTAACCATTCCGCGAAGAGTGTACACACAGGCTCACATGGATGTTGTTGCTGAATCAGTAGAGGCTGTTTTACACAATAGCGCTAACGTATCGGGGCTTAAATTTGTGTATGAACCAAAATACCTGAGGTTTTTTCAGTCGCGTTTTGAGCCGGTTTCCTGAACGGCTCTACATACCCTCAGGGTGATAGTTTCTGCAACAAATCTTCGGCCTGAATTGCCTGCTGAAGTAGTGAAATGAGTTCTGATCTGCTTAGAACTGCTTTCGTATAGACATAGTGCACACCATTATCGGCTTGTTCATGCTCAACAGTAAATTCCACATTACTGATGTCCAGATCGCGAATGGAGTTGCGCAAATCTATGATAAAAGATGTATCAGCATATGGAGAACTATCTCCATCAGCGAGCTCTCTTCTTGCCTCTTCAGCAAGGCGGTCTATTTCGAATTTTAGATTCTGAATAGAACTTTCACGTGAGTAGCCGGCAGCATTTGCTGAATCTGCTGCAGAAGCCATTGCAAATCCGTAAACGGCTAATGAGTCAGAAGAGGCATACAGATCGCTGCTGTACCATTCAGGCACTGCCGACTCTTCTGCTTCTTCCGGTTCAGTTTCCACAGCTACTTCGGGTGTTGCGCACGCGGCCAGCAACATTGCGCTGATCGCAATTATGGATAAGTATTTCATGTAAACAGGTTAGGGGAGTTTAAAATAACCGATATTCCCTTCACGGGTTTGTACTTTGAGGTTTAAAGATCGGTTGTTTTGAATTGCTTCGAAAATTTCTTTATCAATTTTTTGAAGATCTGATGCTTCAACATTATTAAGTTCAAGAAGTTCAGAGCCCTCTCTCAGCCCTCTGTTCCAGGCTTCAGAATTTCGTTCAACTCTATGAATGTAAATATTAAATTTATCAGGGTCTTCAGGTGTTGACAATGCTCTTAAAGTAAATCCTACCTCTTCATAGGATTTCTGCTCTACACCCCTTGAACGGCCGTCACCCGGAATTTCACTCCATTCATTCAATTCAGGCTCGTCATCAAACTGCTCTATTCTGGATGTTACCGGTGGTTGTACTACACGTTCTCGCAACCTTAGAGTTCTGTCAATGGTTTCGCCCCGCCGCCACACGGTTAATGTTATTTCATCATTGGGCCTAAACATTGCAACTCTCTCCTGCAGGCGGTTTGATTCATTCACAGGCTCACCATTCACGGCAAGAATCACATCATCAGGCCTGATACCGGCTTCATAAGCAGCGCTCTCATTGCCTACTCCGCTTACAGCTACACCTTCTATGGTTTCAAGGCCAACCCTGCGGGCAATTCTTGCATCTACAGTTTGTATGCTAACACCCATCATGCCTCGCTGTACCTCCCCAAACTCAATAATGTCTGTTGCAACTTTAAGGGCAAGATTACTTGGCACGGCAAATCCGTAGCCCTGATAAGTTCCGCTCTGTGTTGCAATAGCGGTGTTAATGCCAATCAATTCGCCGCTTGTATTAACCAATGCACCACCACTATTACCACGATTAATTGCTGCATCAGTTTGAATAAAACTTTCAATTCGGTATTCGTCGTTAATAATTTGCACATCACGGCTTAGCGCACCCACAATTCCAGCGGTTACGGTAGATCGTAACCTGAATGGATTGCCGATTGCCATTACCCATTCTCCCACCTCAACCAGATCGGAATTTCCAACCGTAATAGAAGGCAGGTTTAGAGCATCAACTTTTAAAACGGCGAGGTCTGTACTCGGGTCTCTGCCAACTACGCGCCCGTCAAAAGAGCGTTTATCATCAAGGGTAATTGTTATGCCATCCCGGAGGGCATCTTCGATTACGTGATTGTTTGTGAGGATATATCCATCAGAAGAGATAATTACACCCGAACCCACTGTGCGCGCTCTTGGCGGAAGAAATCGCTCCCAAAATCCCTCTTCATTTTCATCTTCCTGATCTATACGTCTGTTTCTGTTGGAAACTACAGTTTCAATAAACACTACAGTGGGAGTTACATTTCTCGCCACATTCCTGAAAACAAACCGGTCATCAATTTTTTCAAGCTCTTCATTCGTCCAAAATGGTGTATCGCTTCGGTTCACTTCGGTAAAACGAACTTCTGCAAGATCGAAAGAGAAAGAGCCCTGACGGAAGAGCATCAGAATCATACCAAGCATGATGCCGATTAACAATAATAAAATGCCTGAAAGTAATTTTTCTCTAAATGTCATAAGGGTGGATTCAATATGGTATCAAAGATTTTATCCGATCGTCTGGGTTTTACTCCTTCCACGTGATAACGAATATATCTGTCTAAATATTCGATTAGCTCACTTAGTTCATTTTTCAGGAATTTTTTTTCCAGTAATTCACTGTTATTGGAATGTAGTAAATCCCGAATAAATGTGAATTGAGATGATGTGAGCAAAATTGACTCAGACCCTGTGGAGTAAGCCGATAGTGTACCTGTTTCGATATTCATATAGCCTTTATCACTATCATAAGAGCCGTTTGTTTCATCGAACTGCAAACCAATTCCAATTTTATCAATAACCCTTAGCTGCACATAAGGAATAACAGATTTACTGACTTCCTGCTGATCATTAATCCATTTCAGCATTTTTTTGATGAACACAAAAAGAGATTCGTTCACCTCATTCTCATGTAAAATCTGGTTAACCAGCTCCATAATGATGGATGATATGGCCAATTTATGCATGTGAACCCGCAGATTGTCGAGCTTTAGTATATATGCTGCATCAGAAAGTGTTTGAACTGCCCGGGTTGATTTGTGATAGAAAATAACCTCTAAAACCTGCCCGGTTACAAGAAAAGCTGAGAATTTGCTTTTGGGGCGCCTTGCTCCTTTTGCAATTACCGCCTGGATGCCATTTGAGCGCGTAAAGAGTGTTGCAATAAGGCTTGTTTCACCATATTGAACGGCTCGCAAAACAATGGCTTCTGTTTTGATGATCATTTAATCATGCATCATTTTCTTATCCTCAAGTAGCTGAACCATTGCCGGCAGAAATGTAAGCGCTGTGAAAAGCGTCATCCCGATTCCCACTACGGCCATTACACCAATTGACTGCAATCCCGGATGGTTTGTAAAGAGCAAACCTGCAAAACCCATCATTGTGGTAAATGAACCTATTGTTATGTGCTGACCTGTGCTTCTTAGCACTTCCCACATATTTTGCCTGCCTTCATCCCTAAAACGGTGAGCCAAATGAACACCATTATCGCAGCCTATTCCCAACACGGCCGGTAACACTACAAGATTATAGAAATTAAATTTCAGGCCAAAAATCAACATCACCCCAAACAACCAAATCAGCCCTATTATCAACGGTATAAGCGCGATCATTGCCCAGCGAAGGTTCCCAAATGAGAGATAGATGAAAATAAATACAATTATAAATGTAGCCACTACCATGTACGGGCTCTCAGCTCGCATTAACTCCAGCATGGAAGCAGCAACAATAGAGGTACTGGCTGCATGATAAACACGGCCATTTGAAAGCACTATTTCCGATATCTCATCTTTAAATGCTATGGATCTGAGGCCATCAGATAAACTTTGGTTTGGATAGACTATCACAAAACGCCCTATTTCACCATCGCGTGTAGTAAAGCGATTTTTCAGAAAATCGGGGATGAGGTTTTCATCCAAAGGTTCGGTGGTTTGAGATCCGCGGCGAAGAATATCAAGCGTTTCGCTCTCCTGCCCAACTATAAAACTATTCTGAAGCAGGCGCCTTACCTCCGCAATATAACTGAGTTTTTCATTGGCAAGTACTTCAGTCGGCGGGAAGCGTTCTTGAAGAGCTTCAACATCGAGAATCATGGTTTCAGGGTTTGATTGCTTTCTTTCCCGTAATATTTCCAGAATCTCAAACACATCATCATCATTATCTGCAATGATGTACGCAGGGTTTCGTCTTGAGCTCTCATCCACACCCCTCGTAAATTCCCGAAACTGTTCGAACTCTTCGAATACCGGTTCAAGGTTACTGAACTGATATTCAAACCTCAGATTCCACGAAAGGGATAAAACAATCACTGAAATCAACACACCAAAAATTACAATCATGCGAGAGAAGGGGTATCTTTGAATAACCGGTTCAAGAACAAGATCGTCCGATCGTTTAATGAGTAATATCCACCGCCAGCGATCAAAAATCACCAATAAAGCCGGCAGTATAAAGAGCATAGCAAAAAGAGCAAGAAGTATCCCTGTACCGGCAATAAACCCGAATTCTGAAAAACCTCTGAAATCTGCAAAAACAAGAATAAACAGAGCAGATGCAGTTGTTACAGCACTTACAAAAATTGCTGTTCCTGTTTTTTGATATGCCTGTAACACACTCTGTTCAACATCCTCACCGGATGCCCTGAACTCTATGTAGCGTGCATAAAAGTGAATGCCGTAATCTATACCAAGGCCGAACAAGATTACAAATAGCACAGAAGTCATTGTATTCAGCACACCGAGATATGCGTAGGTTATGCCAAAAGTCCACATCAGGCTGATCACAAGGGGTATCCCTATAATGAGAATGGGAACCGGCATACGGATAATGTGCTGAAAAAGTGAATGGCGCTGTTTGTTGCTTGCTCCTCTGCGGTAGTTTATCAGTTTTTTGATCCAGAAATAGAGCATCACCAGCAAAATTACACTGCTTATTCCAAGCGCAAAGCTGTTAAAAACATCATCCATAATAGATTCGAATTCATTAAGATGACGCTTCAGCCTGCCGCCAAACTGCACTTCCATTTCGGGATGAAATGATGCGGGATCCATTCTTTCAATAAACCTTCCGTACTCTTCGAACATATCCTCCAGGTAACGAATATCACTTTGCGACCCGGTTGGGAAGAGTGTAAGTATTACTAAAGTGCTGTCGTCGCTGGCAGGAAATTCCGGGGGTATCAAGTCATCATAACTGTCCTGAAATCGGTCTATATTTCTCTCTTCCTGCTCTTCATCATCAAAATCGTCGAAAAAATCAACGAAAAACGGGTTTGCTTCCTGTCTTGCAATTTCAATTTCATCTTCCAAAAACCCAATGATCTCCCGAAGTTCTTCGGTAGTAGCCAGGTATAGGGCATTATCTTTCAGAATTTCCGTATCCCGCCTGAACTCTGCCCGGTTAAAGAAATAGATATCCCGGCGTGGGTAGAAAAGCTTGAGACTCTCTTCGGCAAGCAGTTCAGCAAATGCAACATTGGCTTCAAAGTCGGGCGATTGTATGGCTACCCTCATTTCAGTCTCACCGCCAACCTGTTCCTGAAGCTGTTTCAGTGCCTGCACATTGGGGTGTGTATCCGGCAAAAGGTTTGCGATGTCTGTATCAACGGTTAGCTTAACCGCAAAACTCCCGGCAAAAATGGCGAGGGCAACAGCCACGGAAACAACCCAGAACGGATGACGAATGTTGAACTGAACTATCGGCTGAAGGAAACTAATAATTTTATGCATGTACAAACTGTAGAATCTTGGTAAATGATGTAAGATAAGCTTTTTAGCTCAAAATAAAGTTCAGGGAAACAACTTATTACGTAGCAACGGCATTCACCGGGCAGATGATTTTTTTAAATACCGGCGGTGTATTTTGAGTAAAAATTCAACATCAAGTTAACTGAATGATCTGTATTTTATTTTGATATAAGATTTAGACGCATGAACATGGCAGAATCATTTCGGGGAATGAAAATAATCGGGATAATCCTGATTATTTATGCTGCACTTGTTGCAACACACGAGGGAGAGTTTTGGCCATTCAGTATCTACCCGATGTTTTCGCAGGCTGGCAATCCGTGGACCCGGGCTATGGTGTTGGATGTAACCGATCTGCCTGATGAGATCATTTGGCAGGAACATCAACTGGATCAAAAAATTGCCCCTCCGGTACCGTTACGTTCCATTGGCGTTGACCAGATCGACTATTCCAATTTTATATCGAAAACTGATGAGTGGACTCCTACCCGGCTGGATGCTTTACGGCAAATGCTTGGCCCCGGCAACATACAAGAGAGGAGCTGGATGGCAGCCAAAGTACATGGTACACTTGTTGGTGAAGATTCTGTTATGGTAACCATTCAACCCTTTTTGCTGATAACTGCAGATTCGGTTTATACCAATCCCAATCTGCCATCTGCTCATTATCAAAAAAAGGTTCGGTGAGATGACCTGGATTTCGTCCATAACACGAGGGTTGTTTGAGCCGGAACGTAACACTTCACCCGGTGAGTTATGGTTTTTTAAATTTTTCGAACTCTTTGTGGTTTGTTATACCATCTACTACGTTTGGAAATGGGGGTGGTATACACAGCTTAGGAACGTTGAGGTGGTGCTGCCGCTGGGCCTTGCCAACTATTTGGATGTTTCACTTTTTTTTGATCACTACCTCGCCCTGATTAATGCAGCCATCATAACCCTGCTCATTACTCTTTGTTTCCTCAGAAAAGGCCCTAAATGGCTCTATATGGTTGTTTTGGTTCTTTTTCACCTTCAACATGTAATACGCTTTTCACAGGGTGAAATACCTCACAGCCAGCACCTAATCGGTATGTCTGTTTTTTGCTTCGCAATTGGGGCGTGGTTCTTTCCCAGCCTCAAGCAGATGCCCCGGTTTGTGATGGGGGCTATCATCTTTTTCATTGGGCTGGGTTACACGTCAGCTTTCTTCTCAAAACTGATTGGTACAGGCATAAACTGGTACGATGGCAGGCACTTGTGGTTATGGATAAGCGAAAAAAGTATCGACATTCTTTCCCGCGAAGGTGTATACAGCCCTAACTTTTTACAACAACTGGCACTGAACAGCACTTCCATTGCCTCAGTAATTTTACTGATTGGCTGGTTTACTGAACTGATTGGTTTTACGATGTGGTGGCATAAGTTACGCCCATATACCACCACACTTCTTATCGGCATGCATTTCGGTATTACGCTTACCATGAACATTCGGTTTGATGCATTTGTGATTCAACTGATACTCGTTGGTTTTCCCTGGTATCTTCTGATTGACAATTTGGTGAAATCGGCACCGCCATGGCTCCAAAAAATTATCTGACACTCCGTTCATTTAGTAGTGCCATTACCATTTTTTTACCCCTATAAAGAGAACAAATACAAAAGCTGCGGTTACAAGCACAAATTCGTGAAACATCAGATCAGTCTGGCTGAGAGTGATATTCCGACTGCTGAGCCACTTTAGAGGCAGAAAAATCAATAAAACCAGCCCGGAAAAAAGAATGACTGCACGTTTACCCGATTTAATACCGGTTATCCCGCTAAAGCGAACATACTGAGACCGTATGGCTGAGTAAACGTTTTCCCAATTTAAAAAAACAGCATAGGCCAGAAAGTTTGGCAGAAAAGCGATGTTAAGAGTCATCATTGTGGAGAAATGAAATACCACTGCAAATCCCACAAACAGCCGAAACCATGATGCTTTAAAGAGAGCTGCGATGAATCCTATCTCGAAAAGAATGGTGAGCCAGTCGAGCATTTCCCAGAAAACAACGTTATTAAAACCAACAGCCCAACCAGCCAGCAGTGCCTGCCGCTCTCTGATAAAAAACTGATTGAATAAATGGCCCTGAGCGGCCTGTGTTGAGGGATCGAGCCAGCCTCCCAATATCTTCGGGAAACCTGCAGTAAACATCATAAAAGCCACAAAAAGAGCAAGAAGTGTTAATGGCCAGCTCTCCGGGTTCCTTGTTTTCTTCTTTCGCATGGAATCAACTGAGTACGCATAACCCCAATTGCTAAATGCCATAATAATTGGCACTAACGGCACTACAATCTCATGATTCACTTTCCCGATACTATATATAAATCCCTGAAGAATCAGAATTGAAATTCCTGTTATGAGTGATGCCCACTTTGTAAAATAACCGGCCAGCATCGCGAAAAGAGAGATAACCAGAATAGTGTGAACCAGCTGGAAAAAAACCAAAGGCGGAAATCCATCAAAAATACGTAATGGCCCCGGTGATGGCGCGTAAAAATGGTTCGGGAGTGATGCAAGAAAACCAAAGTGCCCCATGCCCATACCAGGAATTAAGAACAAAAGAATGAAGAGAGAGGCGAAAATGCGAAACAGTGCAAGCCCCTCCGCTGAGACGGTAAATGAGTTAAAAATCCAGTTATCGAAACGTTGTTTAAAACTCATATATCAGAATTGAAGGCTAATCCGGCCGGTTTCCAAGGCCATATCGAGAACGGTTCCCTCTTCGGTTTGGCGATAGTATTCCGTCAGTTCTATAATGTGCATCGTATTTGGAGAAAAACCGGCAATCTCTGTTGCTCTTATATGGAGCCATGCCCGGCCTTCATCAGAAATTTGTTGAACCGCTTCATCACCCGAAAAATGTGTTCGTATAAATCCGGGAATTTGTGAGAGTGGTATTTCCGGGAAAAATTCCTGAGGAGACATATCGAGCGAGCGCTGACGATGCAGGGTTTCTACATCAATTACCGTTCTTTTTATTTCAAATCCGTCATCATAAACATGCACACTTTTAAAACCGGGAAATACAAATGCCGGCCACGGTTCAGCATCGTAATAACCAACAATTCCAACAATTGCATACTGCAAGGGAAGGTATATAAGCGCGCAAATAAACAGAGTTCGAACGGCCTTACGGTTCATTCTATTACCGATTTTTAGCAATGATTGATAGCATCAATTAACGAGCGGTAATTTATTATCTTTGCATTGAAAACTGAAATAAATCGTGCCGCTTCAAACTGATTGCATGGGCTCTGTACTGCACTACAAAACAAACTTCCTCAACAGGTCAGAAACATTTATCCATCGGCTTGTAAGCAATCATCAAAGGTATGAACCGGCGGCACTCTGTTACAAAAAGCTTCATTTTTGTGATGGTTTACCTGTTCATGAAGTTCCGGATACTTTTTACCAAAAAACAGTCAATTCAGCAGCTTTTCATCTGAACCGTCCCCTCCCTTTCTATAAAAAAACCGTGCGGGAACAGAAACCGGATATTATTCATGCGCACTTTGGATATGATGCATACAAAATGTTTGCCATTGCCAGGGCTGAAGTAATTCCACTCGTGGTGAGCTTTTATGGCTCGGATGTTTCTCGCCTTCCCGGAGAATTCGGTTGGAAGAAACGCTACAAGAAGCTGGCACACTGCGGAGCCCGATTTATAGCTGCTTCGGATTTCATGAAGAGGCAATTAATTAGCCTTGGATTCCCATCAGAGAAAATTAGCGTAATCCATTTTGGGTTGGATTTAGAATTGCTGCCATATCAAACAAAAGCCTTCAGCAAACTGAACATTCTTATGGCTGGCAGGCTGGTTGAAAAAAAAGGATTTGAGTACGCTTTACAAGCTGTTGCTTTGTTAAAGTTGAAGGGTGTGGAGCTGCCAGTTACCCTTTTTGGAGATGGCCCGTTGCTTTCAACCCTCAAAACGTTAGCAAAAAGGAGTGGTATTGATTCACAGATTACCTTTAAGGGATTTCAACCTGTTGAAGAGATTGTAAACGCGCATAAAAATCACTCCCTCTTTCTGGCTCCGAGTGTTACTGCCACTGATGGCGATATGGAAGGCCTGCCAAACACTATTCTTGAAGCAATGGCGTCAGGTACACCGGTAATTGCTACAAAACATGCCGCAATTCCAGAGGCAATTACACATCAAAAATCAGGCTTTTTGGTTGATGAAAGAGATACAGAGGGGATCGCCAACACTATTTCAGAGATTATAAGGGGCAGCCATGACCTGACAAAAATTGCTGAATATGCCCGGCTTGAAATAGAAAAAAATTTCGTTATCAAAAAAATGGTGAATCAGGTTGAAGATGTTTATGACAGAGTAAAAAGAGAGTGGGTTTGATTCCGCCTATCTAAGAAACTTTAGTGACAGCCAATCCCGAAGTTTTACCCAATCACTCTTCGTTATTATCCCAATAACTGTGGCTGTAAGTACAAATAAAATCAAATAGGTAAAAAGGGAAAATAGTAAACCGGTTAACACATTTTCTGCCGCTATAAATGTTACACGGCTATACCAAACCGGAATAGCAGTGATACCAGCTATAAACAGAACTTTGCTGTAAAAAGAGAAAGGCAGAACTTTTCTTGCCGGTAGCTGCATATGGCCTCCAATACGCCGGAGAGTAATAAGCCAGTTATAGAAATTGGCAATAAACGTTCCTGCCGCAGTACCAATAATTCCGAAATAAATTGTGAGAGGAATACTCAAAATGATGTTGGCTGTAACAAGATTCAGGCTGAGATAAAACACCCCTTTAGTATCACCAAATGCCTGTAAAATGCTGCCATAGTTGGTTACACGCAGAAGTACAATCAGATTAAAAATCTGGAATGGAATCACTGAGTTTCTGTAATCAGTACCTTCTGACTCAGCCACAATTGCAATCAAATCAGAAGCGATGATGATGGAAGCTATGGTAAGCGGAACCACGAGCAGGCTCACTTTTTCTACTGCTTTATACCACAGCGCAAGCAGCTCTTCGCGCTTGTCTTCCAGCTGAAAAGCAACATACCGGCTGATTAAAACCGTACCAACCGCAAACGGGATTACCCTAATGATGGGCACCTCCTGTGCACCAATGGTGTATTCGGCATAGGCAGCGGCCGGGAGTAAAATGGAAACCACAAACTTGTCGGTATAGCGGTTAATTTTATTTACTAAGGACGATAAACCGAGTGGAATTGCAAAATGAGCCTGCTGCCTGATGGTTATACCGGAATCTGCCATTTCACCTTCAGGCAGAACTATTCTCATCCAGATCCAGGAACCAACAAACCGTACCACTGCATAAAATGTAAGCCCATATATAGCTGTTTCAAGGCCAAAGCCAAGGGCAAGCGGGCCAACAAGGCATGCCAGTGTTAACAGGCTTGTTATCATTTCGTACCACGCTGAATCTTTTTGCCTGTCAAGCGCCAGCAAAATATTGGTGACGGGCCAGGTTGGCACTTCGAGAAGAACTACAAGTGCCATAAACGGCAATAAATATTGAATCTGAGCTATACTTTCTGCATCCCAATGGGGTAAAAGTGCCGGTGCAATCTGGCTGATCCCAATAACGATGAGACCTGCAATAATAGCAGTAGCTCCAAGTATAGCGGTTGTTTGCATCACAAATCCTCTCCTTGCGCTACCTGAAACGCGTTCAAAGTAATAGAAAACGCTATCCGGAAAACCCAGTGTGGCGATATTTCTTGCTACTTCATGTATCATCAACAGATAACCGATAATCGCAAAATCGGTTTTTGAGAGAATCTGAATAGTCGCGATTACAATGGCAAGATCAATGAAGGTGGTAACAATTCGTGCGAAAACCACCACCCCTGTTTTTTCAGTGAGATTTGATGATTTGTCAGCCATTTTCTAAAACTTCGTCAAAAATAGAAGCGAGCTGTTTTGTGGTTTGATTTGCCTCGTAAATTCCCCTGTCGGGCAGGATAGATTCGGGCATGAAAAGTGAGTTGCTTCTGTTCTCTTTTTCAATTGAAAACGACTCTAAAAGTGCAGCGATTTCCATTTTCTCTCCGGGATGGACCTGTACTCCGGCCTTAGTTCTCATGATGATATCAGCCACTTCCGGGTTTGGTACGATAGAAAAAATCGGGGTATGAACAGAAAGATAATCCCACAGTTTCGCTGGAATTACCTCTTCTCTTTTCTCATCAGTACTGAGCAACAGAATATCTGCATGTTTCAAAACCTGGCCTTTTTTTTCGGGTTCAACCGGTTCATGAAACGTAAAATTCTGAAGTAAACCAGCATCTGTTATCATGTTCATGTTTGGCTTATCCGGTTTTCCAAAGCTGTGAATTTTAATTCTTTTTGAAGCTTCAGAATTTTTTTTCTGCAAAATTTTAAGTGCCTTCACAATAGGTTTTACCGGACTCAGCCTTCTAAATTGACCAAAGAAAATCATGTTTAAACTTTCAGAGTCAATATCAGCATCCCATTCATCAACCTCTGTATCAGAAATTGTATTGGCGTAAGAATTGTAGATGGTGGCTGTTTTTTCTTCCGGTAGATTATAAAATTCAGAGTATAAATATTCTGTCAGCAAGGCTGTAAAAATCAACTTATTAGCAGAATGAATAATGCGTTTTTCAATCTCCATGTCAACGCCTTCAGAGAATGACGACCGATTGCGGAGCGGTAATTTCGAGAGCGTCCACGGGTCTCTGAAATCGGCAATAAAGGGAATTTCAAGCGCCCTGGATAGTTTTTCTCCCAACCATAGTGATGACCATGGATCGCCCGTCGCCCAAATCAAATCCGGTTGTACATTAGTTACTCTCTTTTTGATAGATAAGTATTTAGTAAGAAACAGGAATAACCATGTATCCATGGGTGTATGTTTGTCTATCCAATCGAGTAAATACTGCCCTTTTAAAGATTTTTTCTCTCCTTCTGGTGATGGTTTTTTAACTGTTTGATCAAAAGGAGCTTGAACCGTAATAATTTCAATTCCCTCGAGCAGTTCTTTTTCATTTTCAGTCATAGATACTCCGGGCGTACCAATCGTAACAATAACCGGTTCATAGCCATAATCGCGCAAATGAATGGCAAATTTGAAGGGCCTCTGGGAGCCAAC
The DNA here is from genome assembly GCA_007693395.1 of Balneolaceae bacterium. Taxonomy (GTDB): domain Bacteria; phylum Bacteroidota; class Rhodothermia; order Balneolales; family Balneolaceae; genus Rhodohalobacter. Next base: position 18,601 of record REDS01000117.1, read on the forward strand.
GCGTCTTCTGGGCACAAAGTAGGGAGCTATCATTAACACTTTTTTCATAAAGTTGAAGTGTCTTTTATTGACGCTTTAAATAAAAAAATTGAGCAATTAGTTGTTGGTTAATTCTCTCCAACAGTTTTCTGAAAAAGTTTTTAAAGCTTCTTTTTGATGCATCCAACCAAAGTGCAGGCAGTATGGAGTTACGTAAAAATGATCTCCCCTTCCAGGCAACATAGAGAAAATACGTATCAACATCTTTTGAAAGGTTCGGTTTTTCAATCCTTTTAAATCATATACAAATTGATCGCTGTAATAAAGGCACTTTACATTTTCAAAGTCCTGAGCATGCTCAGTAAAGCTTTCAATAAAGTCAAGCTGCGGGCTTTCATACCCATTAAGCCACGGATAAACTTGAATTCTACTTCTCGCCATTGCCATAGCCAGGCTCCATTCACAACTCTCCTCTAACCTGCCTTTTTCCTCACGGCGGCTTCTGAAATGAGTTTCAGCCTGCCGCTTAAAATACTCTTTAGAAAGCTCACAAACTTTTGCTGCTGTCTCTTTATCAGCTGCATAGATCATGCCTGCCTGCACCCTGCTCAGGTAAGTTAAACCAAAGCGTTTAAGTGTCCTCTCCCTTCGCCTTAAAAGAATATCTATCAATACAGAAAAACCTTTCGGCCCGCCAAAAAAAACATCCGCTTTTTCATTACCCGTAATCGTAAATTTGGTTGATGAGAACGACTGCCAAAGAGGGTTCGGGTCCCGGCACCAAACGATATCTGAATCAAGTATAAGATTTTTTTCGAATGGCATAAATTTCTGAATGTTATGCTTAAAGCCGGGGATGGATGCATTTTCAGGTTTAAGCAGCTCAACACGTTTGAAGAGATAGTGAAGTGAGTACTTTTCAACAAGCTCTTGATGTGCTTCTGAGCAGAAAAGAATAACCGGGCGTGTTGTATCGTAACGGCGAAGTGTAATTATGCTGGCTATCACATTTTTTAGATATCCGGCTGATCCATACGAGGCGTATACATACCCTTCGGGTGATTTCGTCTGGAATTTGGTAAGATTTTCATTCATAAAATGCCGGATAAATATGCCTCTCTCAAAGGTTTTTGAGGGCTTTACACAAATCTAATACATGCAGTAAGCCTGAAAGATAATAAAGTGGAGAGACAAATCGGCAGGGTTATCCTGCATTTTATTTACAGTTTTCAATTCTTAAACCTTAATGAAAAAACAGCTGTAATAACAGTTAGAAGCAGTATGATTATGCTCTTGCAGCCCGCCTTCTCAAACTTTCAAGTAAAGCATCAAAACCCCGCTGCCGTATGATACTTTGAAACTGCCTGTTGTAAGATTCAGCTGTAGAAACTTCGTCAATGGTCATGTCTGTAATCATCCAGACGTCATCAATAAGTTCCATTTTATAGTCAACCGGTGTGCGAACATTATCCAGTTGGGCTGTTGTTTCAACAAACGCATTGCTGCCATTCACTTCAATATTATTGTAAACTACATCAGCTCTATAAATATCAAGACGGTTCAGAGAATTGTCGCGAATTATAGTAGCAAAAAGGGTTACAAATTCATCTCTTGTCTCTTCAGAGAGCTCATTGTATGTACTGCCAAGTGCAAATTGTGCCATTGATCTGTAATGAATTACATCATTGATGATATCCTTAAGCCGATCACGCTGATCCTGTGTGTACTCTGTGCCTGCCGGTCCCAGAAGTTCCTTGATTTCTGCGTCTCTCGCTTCGAGCATCTCTCTGATTTCAGCTGCATCAGATTGTGAATAACTAACTGATGGTAACGTAAGTATTGAGATGATTAAAAAGAGTATAACGTTCATTTTCGTAGTATTTAATTTACCTGTAACTGATTTACCGAAATTCCACTTGCTTTGTAGAGCTCTGCAACTCTTTTATTCAATTCGAATACATTTTGTTTCAGCTGAATGCGAAGTTCGAGCTCTTTCTGTAAAGAGTCGAGTAAATCTTCAACATCTCCAAAACCGATATCGTAGTTTAACTGTTCATTTCGCACCCAGTTCCTCGCAATAGATAATGCAGCCTCAGTCTGCTTCATCTTTGTTTCAGCTATCAATGCAGCTCTGTATTTTTCATTCAACTCTAATGTTACACCATCAGAAACTGCATGGTGAAGATCCTGTACTCTTCTGTACTCAATCTGAGTTCTCTCAACGCTGTTTCTCATTGAAGAAAAATTTAAATTTTGTCTGATACCAAACCCAATACCCGCTGTGGCAAAATTAGTACTGTTGATAATAAACGGATTTGTTTGTCTTGGCCTGTTTGGTGTATTTGCATAGCTGCCTGTTATCCCCAAAAACAGAAACGGATATTGCTGTGCTTTAACCGCTTCTACACTATTTCTTAAAGCTTCTATTCCAAACTCTACACCTCTAAGCTCGGGCCGGGAATGCATTGCAATATTTTGATAGTGATCAAAATCTTCAATAACGTAAGCAATGGGATCAAGAAAACTTTCTGCAGGCATAAATTTTTGTGAGTCTGTAGCTCTAAGGGCGTAGTTCCAGACTCTCTTAATAAAATTCATCGATTCACGAACCTCAACAACCTCAACTTCAAATTCTGTTTTCAATATATCGAACTTGAAGAGATCTGACTCTTTCAGGTCAGGATCGCCATCATCTCTCATTCTCTGGAGGGTACGGTCAACCTGGTCAATCTGATCTCTTGCCTCATCAATAATCCGAGATATTTCCATTGCGAGCAGGTAGCTGTAGTAGAGCTCAAACAGTTGCATTTCCGCCTCTGCCTTTACAGCACTAAACTGATAAGATGATGCTCTTGCAGCCGCTTCTGCCGCAGATACCGCCCTGTTGATTGCACCCCAACTAAAAACAGGTTGTACAGCACTGATTTCTGCTCTGGTAAAAATAGCCCAGTCTTCCCAGTCGTTTTCAAGGTCCGGATCCAGATAGAGTTGTCCCCTCGGTATATCGAGCTGACTTACCACGCCAGGTATTACACCATGCTGGCTGCTGAAATCTATTCGTGGTAAAATTCTCTGTGAACGGGCGTTATCGAGCCTATTACCGGCAAGATCTACGGCCCTGCTTTCGTAAGCAACTTGCCCGGAATTTTCCAGGCCTATCTCTATAAATTCCTGGAGGCTTACCCTCAGTGTATCCTGTGAAAAGATATTTTGGGGAAATAAAAGCTGAACAAGCAGAAATGAGATAATGATTACGGTTATTCGATGTATCATTAAAATAGAGTGTGAATTAAAGAATTATGCCACAAACGAACCAGCCATTACTTTATTTAAAAGAAAAGCCCCGGTTTATGGCCGGGGCTTTAAAAGCGGAGGGAGAGGGATTCGAACCCCCGGAGACCGTGAAGCCTCAACGGTTTTCAAGACCGCCGCATTCGACCACTCTGCCATCCCTCCGGTCGCAGGGCATTAAATTGACTGCCCAAACTTCAATAAGATTAAAAGATAAAAAAAATTTATCTGACTTTATGCAAAAATGTAATTCTATCAGGTTCCTTCAAGTGCTGCTGCACCGGATACAATCTCAGATATCTCCGTTGTAATCGCACTCTGGCGCGCCTGATTATATCGAAGTTTCAATTCCTGCTCAAGCTCCTTCGCATTCTCAGTTGCATTATCCATAGCAGCCATTCTTGCACCCTGCTCAGATGCGTTCGATTCAAGTACAGCTCGCCATAATTGCATATTGAGGTGTACAGGGAGTAAACTGTTTAGAATTGAGTCAGCATCCGGTTCGTAAATATACTCGGTAAATGTCTCAATCTTCTTACTCTCATCAGCATGTTCTTCTTCTGAAAGTGCCTCGGTTTTAATCGGCAGCACCTCTTCAACAAGCCTGTTTTGTGAGATAACTGATTTGAACTCGTTGAAAGCGATATAAACTTTATCGTAGTCGCCGTCGGCAAACTTACCAGAAGCAGCTCCCATTATTGCCGATGTGTCCTCATAGTTCAGATTGTCAAAAAAACCGGGATGTGATTCTATCACTTTGTAGTTTCGCTTTTTAAAATAAGCGCCGGATTTTCTTCCGATGGTTACAAGGTCAAGGTTTCCAGATTGATTGTAAGAATCGAGATGCTCACGAATATACATCTCTACCGCTCTGAACAAATTGTTATTGAAACCACCACATAGGCCTTTGTCTGAGCCTACAACTATCAATAGAACATGCTCCGATTCAGTAGGCAGGCGCAGAAGTTTATTGTCAGAATTGTTTGCAGATACCAGCCGGGACATCACCTCGCGCATCTTATTTGCGTATGGTCGTGTAGCCGCCATTCGCTGCTGCGCTTTTCTAAGTTTGGCAGCAGCCACCATCTTCATCGCTTTGGTGATTTGCTGCGTATTCTTAATAGAAGAGATCCGGTTTCGTATATCTCGCAGATTTGCCATCAGTTACGCCTCTGCTACAGCTAAAATTTGTTCAATAGTTGTATTTGCGGTGTCTATCAGTTCTTTGCCAAACTCATCATCAAGTACACCGGAGGCTGCAAGATCATCCATTTTCTTAGTGAATTTGATACCAATTGCCTCAAGGAATGCTTCCTCAAACTCCTGAATCTTATCAACTGAAAGTTTATCCAGAATACCTTCACTATTAATTTTCAGCAATGCAATTTGCTTGTCAACTGAAAGTGGTTTGTACTCTCCCTGTTTCATCAGTTCAACTGTACGTTCACCACGTTTAAGTTGTCGCTGCGTTGCTGCATCAAGGTCAGAACCAAATTTTGCGAAAGCTTCGAGTTCTCTGTACTGAGCAAGATCAAGTTTCAGCGTACCGGATAATTTTTTCATCGATTTTACCTGCGCTGAGCCACCCACACGAGAAACTGAAATACCAACATCAATTGCCGGCCTAATACCTGAGTTAAACAAGTCCGTATCAAGAAATATCTGGCCATCAGTAATAGAAATAACATTAGTGGGGATATATGCAGCCACGTCGCCTGCCTGAGTTTCAATAACAGGGAGTGCGGTTAAAGATCCACCACCTTTTACCTTTGTCACAAGTTCTTCAGGGATGTTGTTCATCTGCCTGGCAACGCCATCATTGTCAATAATTTTAGCTGCTCGCTCAAGAAGGCGGCTGTGCAGATAAAATACATCACCCGGATATGCCTCACGGCCTGGTGGCCTTCTGAGAAGAAGCGACAGTTCACGATAAGCTACAGCCTGCTTGGAGAGATCATCATAAATCACAAGTGCATGCCTTCCTGTATCCCGGAAATATTCACCAATTGTTGCACCGGCAAACGGGGCTACATAACGCTGCGGTGCAGATGAACTGGCTGGTGCAGAAACCACAACTGTGTAATCGAGCGCACCATATTCCTTGAGCGTGTTTACAATTGATGCTACTGTAGAGCCTTTTTGCCCAACTGCCACATAGATACAGAAAACCGGCTTATCTGTATTCTGTGTATTTTTTTGATTGATTATGGTATCAATCGCAACAGCAGTTTTACCTGTCTGCCTGTCACCAATAATAAGCTCCCGCTGGCCACGCCCGATAGGGATGAGCGAGTCAATCGCTTTGATACCGGTTTGGAGCGGTTCATTTACAGGCTGTCGGTAAATTACACCGGGCGCTTTACGTTCGAGAGGCAGATCAATTGTTTCGCCGGTAATTGCACCTTTGCCATCAATTGGACGGCCAAGCGGATCGATAACGCGGCCCAAAAGGCCCTCACCGACTTGCAAAGATGCAATATTTTCAGTTCGGCGAACGGTATGGCCTTCTTCAACCACTTTAGATGATCCGAAAAGCACAACACCAACGTTGTCCTCTTCAAGGTTAAGCACCATACCTCGCACAGGATTTCCCTCATTATCGAGAGAGTCGGGTAACTCTACAAGTTCACCCGCCTGTACTTTGGATAGTCCGTAAACACGTGCAATACCGTCACCCACTTCGAGCACAGTACCTACATCGTAAACATCGGCTTCACCGTCAAAACCGGAGAGTTGTTTTCGTAAAATTGCAGATACTTCGTCAGGTCTGACTTGACTCATTTGATTATCCTAAATTTTTATTCTACTGCAGCTGATGTAAATTTCTCTTTCAGCTGATTTAATTTGAATTTGACCGATCCATCAATCACCGTATCATCAATACGTACCATTAACCCGCCAAGCAGGTCTTCCTGTATTTTTGCATTGATCTTCACCTTCTTGCCGGTTGATTGCTCAAGCTCCTTTATGAGAGCTTTTTGCTGTTTATCATCCAGTTTTGAAGCAGAATAAATATTTGCCTCGATGATTCCATGATGATGGTTGTAGAGAGCCAGAAAATTCCCGGATATCTGCTCCAGCAAATTTTCCCTCTTCTTATCCAGCAATAGCTTTATCAGGCCGAATGTAAGTTTGTCTGTTTTATCAGAAAAAATGGATTCAAGTGCTGCCCTTTTTTGCGAACTGCTGATGATTCGGTTTTTAAGAAACAAGCGAAGTTCTTTTGACGACTCCAGCGTATTGCTGATGAGCGAAATATCGTCTTTAGCTTTCTCTAATTTACCTTCCTCAATTACAGTTTTAAGAAAAGCATTTGCATAACGTTTTGCTGCAGTTGAACTCATTCTTAATTCTTCTTAGACAAATCTTTAATAAACGAATCGACCAAGTGCCGGCTCTTCTCTTTATCCAACTCAGATTTGATAATGATTGTGGCAGACTGTACAGCCAGCTCGGCAACCTGATTTCTGAGTTCATTGAGCGCGCTCTTTTTCTCCTGCTCTATTTTTAACCGTGCATTTTCAAGAAGTTTTTCGGCATCTTGTGTAGCTTTTTCAATCCGTTCATTTCGAACTTTTTCAGCATCTTCTAATGCTTCTTTACGGATTTTTTGTGCTGTAATCTCAGCTTCTTTTAATGCTTTTTCGTTGCTACGCGAAATTTTTTCAGCTTCAGCCAGGGCTTTTTCAGCAGTCTCTAAGGACTCGCGGATACGATCTTCCCTCTCTTTCAAGGCGCTCATGATAGGTGGCACCAGCCACTTATTCATAGCCCATAAAAAGACAATGGTTGTGATAAATACCCAAAAGCCAAAGCCAGTATCAAACGAGAGCAGGCTTCCGTTCAGGAAATAATGCATAAAGCTATCCTGATTTTACTGGCCAATACCGAGTGCGAGGATAATACAAACAATAGCGCCGATAAGAGCAACACCCTCAATAAATACAGCTGTTAGAAGCATAGCTCCACGAATATCGCCGGCTGCTTCAGGTTGTCTTGCAATACTTTCTACCGAACTTTTACCGATCATACCGATACCGAATGCCGCTGCAAGTGCAATGATACCAGCACCGAATCCTGCTGCTATAAAACTCATAATTTACCTTTGTTTAGTTATTATTTAGTGATTTTGTAATGCAACATCTTTAGCATTTGCTACAGATGAGTCTTCATGGTCGTGATGATGCTCTTCTACAGCCATTCCAATAAATACACTGGATAGCAGTGTAAATACATACGCCTGTATGAGAGCTACCAAAGCTTTTAGGAAATAGAGAGCTACCGTAAGAAGTACCCAGAATACCCCTGAAGTAACACCAATGACTGCACCAAACAGCTCGGTAAATACAAATATCAAACCGAGAATACATACAATCATGATTTTACCTGATAACATATTGGCAAAAAGACGAATAGCAAGTGCAAATGGCTTGGTGAAAAGCCCAAGAATCTCTACCGGAGTTAAAATTATTAATGCCCATTTTGGCACTCCGGGAAATACAAATACATGTTTCCAGTGATCTTTTGTACCGTTAAGCTGTGTTACAAAAAAGGTTATAATAGCGAGTGTAGCTGTAACAGTCAGGTTTGCTGTTGCAGCAGCTGCCCAGGGAAGCAACCCGAAGAGATTCATAAATGCAATGCACATAAATATGGTAAACAGATACGGTACAAACCTCTCATACTTCTCTTTTGGGATAAATTCCTTCGCTATTTGATCCCGAATAAACACAAAAAGTGTTTCAAAAATATTCAGCAGTGCACCTTTAGGCTCTGAGTCTCTGCCTATTCCCTGCCTGTACTTTCTCCCTGCCAAATAAGTAATAAAAAAGGTTAGAATAAGACTAAACCAAAGATACATCAGGTGAGAGGTGATCGACAGGTCAAATGCGATAGGCTCACCGGTATCAGCTCTTACGATTCCGCCTTCCTCACCACGCACAAACTCGCCTGATTCTATGGCGCTGTAGGTGTTTCTAAAAAAATACCATTCACCTCCGGAGTAAAACATTCTTGGCAGATACACTTTGCCGCCACCGAAGAGCTCAAAATAATCGTGATTGATCACCTTCCCCATAACATCAATTGGGGCTGAGTTTTGTTCAGTATCAGCATTAGTGGCTAACAATACAGGGCCGAAAACAATCAAAAAAAACAGGGTAGCAAGTGCCCGGCGCACTACGTATATCATGCTGAATCTTCTATTTGGACGTGGTTAGTCTAATAATTTATTGTTTAAAAAAATCACTTCGATTACAGAATGAAAAAGATATGAAATAACGAAACTAAATGTAAAACTTATTTCTTCAATTTCTGTCCATATTATGATCATTGCGTAGATAAAACAGACACCAAAAAAACGTGCAATTAAACTCCAGAAGTAGGCTTTTAAAAACTGTTTGCCTTCTTTTCTCCCAAAGATATACGAACTTATAAGGTGCAGAATTACCGTTACCATACCGAGCAGATGCCCGGCATACCAAGAGCCTGCAGAGATGCCCTGAATGGAGTATGCAGTAAGCACACTCAGGATAGCATATATAAATATCCCAATCAAAACCTTGCGGATTGATTCTGTATTGCTGTAAGTCACTCTCTTCTGTTTTTCTTATCTGTATTGCTAATTTCCTTAATCACTCTTGAAAAAATACCAATCAATAAAAGGATTCCGAGCAGAATACCCCCAAGCAGAAACCACGGTGATGTTTCCCACCGTATATCAAACCAGTATCCAAGGAAAATTGGTGTACTGAGTGCAACTGCAATTTCAGCGCCAAGCCCCAAGTAGCGGGCATATCGTTTATGCCTGGGATCACTAAACAATTTCAGGCTTCCTGTTTGGCAGGCTTTTTGATTTTGGTTGATTTTGCAAATTCGGCATCGAGCATTCCATTAAGTTCTGCATTTCCTTCGCCCATTTTACAGCTGCCATTAAATTGAGCGCCTTCTTCTACAATTAATGTTTTTGTATGCAAATCACCTCCAACTACTGAACCCTGACGCAGGGTAAGTTTGCCGGCTACTTTTACTGTACCATCCACATAACCGGAAATATCTGCATCAGTTGAAATGAGATTGCCGCTTAAATTTGCGGTTGATGTAACGATGATTTTTCCTTTACAGATGCAATCGCCATCAATTCTGCCGGCTATTCGCAAATCACTTTTCGAGTTAATAGTACCTTTGATGTGGGTACCTTCACTTATCATATTCAGAGAGGGGGGTTTTTGAGCAGTATTATTCACTTTCAGTGGTTGTTTTTTGAACATTTGTCCTTTTATTGTTGAAGTAACATTAACGGATTTTGAGGTGTGCCATCTTTCCACAATTCTAAGTGCAGATGCGAGCCTGAGCTCAATACACCGCGATCGCCTACAAGGCCAAGAATATCACCCTGCAGCACAAAGTCACCCTGATCTTTTAACAGGCGTGCTCCATGTTTGTAAACACTCATCATACCATCGGCATGCTGAAGGTAAAGAACATAACCATAATTTATGGTCCAAATTGCAGAAACTACAACACCATCTGCTATAGCTCTAAATTCAGAATTTGTTTCCGCTGCGATGTCTATTCCATAGTGCCCGTTCTCCACAGAAAAGCGTTGCGTTATGGACCCATCAATAGGGAAAGGCGCCGGAAAAGATAACTCCCGTTCTAACCGTGAAGAAGAAATTATCTCGTGCCTGGTAAGCATCTCGAAGGTATTGGCTGATGATCCCTCTAAAAAAAAACTTCTGTCATCGTAAGCAAAATTCAGCATGGGCCTTTGTTCCACTTCAAAAAGAGTATCAGGTACGGTTCGCACAAATCCTTTTAAATCATTGAGCTGTACATCCCGGGCATATAATGAATCTTGTAGTGCAGTAACTCTATCACTAATCTCAATTACCTGATCGCGAAACCTGTCGTCCAGCCGCTGCTGATAAATTGAACTTAACGGAGTAATATAAAAAATGGCAATTGTAAAAATAATGGCTGCTGTGGTTACAGATACAAGCAATAAAATTGCATCCAGCGATTTGAGTTTGAATGTTTTTGCTGCATCGGGATCGTTTTCATCAAAAACGATTACCGTTACATCACCTTCTTTTTCTGATAGTATTTTTTTTAAAAATTGCCACATACTCAATTAGCAAAAAGCATAGCTCTGTCCCGCATTATGATACTGAATAGTTCGGGGCTTCTTTTGTGATTTGAACTGAGTGCGGATGATTCTCCTTGTAACTTGCCGCCGATATCTGTACAAACTCAGCTTTTTTAAGATCATCTATAGTGGCGGCACCAACATATCCCATTGCTGCACGGAGCCCCCCCGACATTTGATGAACCACTTCACTCAAATAGCCTTTGTATGGCACGCGTCCTTCAATTCCTTCCGGAACAAGTTTCAAATCGTCCTCAACATCCTGGAAGTATCTGTCTTTTGAACCTTTCGCCATCGCTCCTAAACTTCCCATTCCCCGGTACGATTTGTACTTTCGTGATTCATATATAATCGTCTCACCAGGGCTTTCATCAACCCCGGCAAACATAGAGCCCATCATCACGGCATCTGCACCACCTGCAATCGCTTTTGGAATGTCTCCAGTTTGCTTTATACCGCCATCTGCAATCAAACCGATATTCTTTTTCGAAACAAACTCCGAAATCTCCATTACGGCAGAAAGCTGAGGTACACCAACACCGGTAACAACCCGGGTGGTGCAGATTGAGCCGGGGCCAACTCCAACTTTTACCACATCAGCTCCGGCTTCAACAAGTGCTTCAGCTGCTGCTCTGGTAGCAATATTTCCGCCCACAACATTCAGATCTTTATATACTCCTTTAATTTGCTTAACCATATTCAGAACACCTTCTGAGTGGCCATGCGCTGTATCTACTGTAATGAGATCCACACCCGATTCAACAAGCGCATCAACCCTGTCAAGCGTATCCGGTGTTACCCCAACTGCGGCTCCAACCCGCAGCCGTCCCATATCATCTTTACATGCATTGGGGAAATTCATTTTTTTCTCGATATCTTTAAATGTAATAAGGCCAACAAGAATCTTATTTTTATTTACAATCGGTAGCTTCTCCACTTTGTACTGTTGCAAAATTTCTTCAGCTTCATCGAGGCTGGTATTCTCTTTTGCGGTGATGAGATTTTCACTCGTCATAATGTTGCCGAGCTTCTTATCAACATAATGTTCGAACCTCAAATCTCTGTTTGTAACTATACCTATGAGCCTGTTGCCCTCTTCTACGATGGGGATTCCGCCAATTTTGTGCTTTCTCATTAGAGCGCGGGCATCTTTAACCGTTGCATCCGGCGGTAGTGTAACCGGATCTACAATCATTCCGCTTTCACTTCTTTTTACCAGGCGAACATGCTCTGCCTGATCTTCAATACTCATATTTTTATGAAGCATGGCCATTCCCCCCTCTCTTGCAAGTGCAATCGCCATGCGATACTCTGAAACTGTATCCATAGCAGCACTGAGTATAGGTACATTGAGGGTAAGAGTTGGCGTGAGGTTTACTTTTGTATCTACATCCCTCGGAAGAACTTTTGAGTGAGCAGGTACAAGTAAAACATCGTCGTAAGTAAGTCCCTGGCGGGTAATACTTGAGAAAGGAGAGGGCTTCATCATTAAATAAATCGCTTGGTTTACATTTCAGTAAAGATAAAAAAACCATCACAACTTATTTTCCCTTTATTCGCAAAAACTAAAGCTTTGTTATGCTCACCGATTCAAGCGCCGTTTCGAGCGAACAGATACCATCGATAAAGCTTTTCACCCAGAAATCCACACTCTCTCTGCGGCGTTGTACGTACGCACAATTTGTTGAGTACCTCCCATGAAGTTCGTCATAGTAGGCTTTCACATCATCTTTTACGGCAAGTTTTAACTCTGCCGGAAGGTTGCCCCATCCAAGCAGGTGGAACATCTCTTCTGTTTTAGAATGATCTTCTTTGGTTTTCTTAAAAATTTTGAGAAGTGGTGTTACCGGGACTGTTCGTACTCTGGTTTTTTTTGCTGTATTCATTATGATTTACTCCGTTTGTTTATCGTTCAGGAGTAAATTAATGACCTACTGTGACACCTTAGTGTCATCCCTTAGGGGGGGGGGTTTTTAACTCTTTTTTCTGGTCAAAAAAACTCTACAAACCCACCCGCTCAAAAATCTCGTCCACTCTTCTTGTATGATGGTTTAAATCAAATGCTGTATCTATTTCTGAAGAGGTTAAATTCTCTTTGATGGTTTCATCTGCCTCTACAAGATCGCGAAAGTTTCGTTTCTCTTCCCAGGCTTTCATGGCCAACGGCTGAACAGTATCGTACGCTATTTCGCGGGAAAGGCCTTTTTCGATGAGCATTAGCAGTAGGCGCTGGGAAAAAACCAGCCCATGAGTTTTCTCCATATTCTCAAGCATATTCTCAGGATAAACCATCAATTTCTCGATTACACCTGAGAAACGGTTCAGCATATAGTCAAGCAAAATGGTGGCATCAGGCAGGATGATTCTCTCCACAGAAGAGTGTGAAATATCGCGTTCGTGCCAAAGCGGAACATTTTCGAATGATGAGATCATATACCCGCGCAGAACTCGTGCACAACCTGTAATATTTTCGGAACTTATAGGATTTCGCTTATGCGGCATAGCTGACGAACCCTTCTGCCCTTTGCTAAAAAACTCCTCGGCTTCCCGTAATTCAGTGCGCTGCAAATGGCGTATTTCTACGGCAATTTTTTCGAGTGTGGATCCAATCAATGCCAGTGTTGCCATGTAGTGTGCGTGGCGGTCGCGCTGAAGGGTTTGCGTGGAAACAGGAGCCGGACTTATACCGAGCCGCTCGCAGGTAAGCTGTTCTACTTTTGGCGGAATATGTGCAAAAGTACCAACCGCACCTGAAAGTTTCCCAAATTCAACACCGGCTGCTGCGTGTTTAAACCGCTCTATGTTCCGTTGCATTTCAGCATACCAAAGTGCACATTTCAGGCCAAAAGTTGTGGGTTCGGCGTGTACTCCATGGGTGCGCCCCATCATTACTGTTAGCTTGTGTTTCCTTGCTTTTTCTGCCAAGGCAGCTGTAAAACATTCGAGGCCGCTTTTCAGAAGTTCATTCGCCTGCTTAAGACGAAACCCGTTTGCGGTATCTACCACATCGGTTGAGGTAAGACCGTAATGAACCCACTTCTTTTCGTCACCCAATGTTTCTGATACTGCCCTTGTGAAAGCAACAACATCATGCCGTGTATCTTTTTCAATTTCATGGATTCTATCCACATTAAACGTAGCATTTTGATAGAGTTTTTCAACGTCTTCTGCGGGTATAGTGCCTATCTGGCTCCATGCCCAGCATGCTGCAAGTTCAACTTCAAGCCAGGCTTTAAACTGGTTCTCTTCAGTCCAAATATCGGCCATTTCCTTGCGGGAATATCGTTCAATCATCAAAAAAATTTATTGGGTTGGTATTTTTAATATTGTTCCGGGCTCAATCATATCATCCAAATACACCTGATTAATTATGGCAATTTCTTCAGGGTCGATGTTCATGGGTAGTTGTGATGGCAACAGATCTCTGAATCGCCTTCGCTCAGTTGTTTGCAGCAAATCTATGGTAACCGGCCTGATGTTGAGAATGCGTTCATCCGTAAGCCGGCTGAATTGAGACGTGGTAGAAGCGAAATTCTCCTTAAAACTTTCAAACTGGTTTTGGGCAGAATAGTTGATGAATCGGTACACTCTGCCACCATATTCCAATGCATAAACATGTACACCAAGTGTTTGATTGCCATCTTCAACTGTAAAATTTGCTTCGTATGCAGGTATTGATCCGCTGCTTGTCCGTGAGCGCTGTTCAGTTGCTTCAGCATTGTTCTGTTCAAGAAATCGCTGAACAGATGCACGGGCGGTAGAAGATTCGTTATCTATCCTTAAAATCATAACGGCATCACCTTCGCCACTTACCATAACTACTTGTGTGGGTTGATTAATGAGCTGCCAGCCGCTCGGGTATGGAAATGTAAACTCCAGTTCAGGGTGAAAATAGAATCCATCCTCATGAAAGCCGTTTCGGGGGTTATTACCATAGGTTAACCCCAGCAGACGCTGCAGATATTCTTCGGTGTTATAAATTGTTTGTTCAAACCCCCTCTCTCTCCATTCCTGTGCCTTTCTGGGAATATTCCGCTCTCTCTCACCGGGATCGGGATGTGTTGAGAGAAAGTTTGGTAACGTCTGGCCAGAGCGTTCTGAAATTCTTCGAAGGCTTGTAAAAAAAGCTGCACCTTCAGCAGCTGCGTAACCTGTTTTTGCTGCATATTCTACCCCGAGCCTGTCGGATTCCCGCTCATGATTTCTGCTGTTACTCAGGAAAAGCAACTGGGCAGCAGTGCCGCTTATATTTAAAATACTTTCACCGGGAAGGCCCAACAGTTCCTGCCCTAAAATTGCGCCCCCTAATAAAACTACCGAACTAATGGTTTGCTGTAAACCTCTCTGCGATGCATGCCTTGCCGCTACGTGGCCAATCTCATGCCCTATAACCACAGCAAGCTGAGCTTCATTATTCATATGGGCAAGCAATCCTCTTGTTACATATACATAACCTCCCGGTAGCGCAAATGCATTTACAACGGGGCTATCAAGCACACGGAAATAGAATTCCGTTTCCCTGAAACGGTCGGCTGTTCCTTCCCGGCGCATGTGGCTGTTTCCCAGTATTTCGTGGCTTATACGATCGAACCACTCGTTTATCTCTTCATCTTCATATAAACCAAATTCCGAAACAATTTCACGATCAACCTCCTGGCCAATTTGAATTTCCTGATCCCAGGAGTAGGCAAAGGCTCGTTTTGTACCTGTTATGGCACTCTCCTGAACCACACAGGATGAAGCAAAAATGAGGATTACAATTAGCGGACTAAAATAGGATATAAAAGTTCTCATAGCGTGTGATTATAATGATGTAGTAATAATACGGTATTACAGGGTTTTTAGCGTGATTACTTCTCATCGAACATAAGTATTTCTCCTTCATGAACTGAAACGAGCTTTAACATATGAATATAGAGATACAAGAGTGCATAGGCATCGAGAGTGCAATATTTTCGTAACACATTTTGAACGGATAATTCTTCTTTCGGGGCCAACAAGCCGGATTTCAGTGATATCCATGCATTCATCGCTGAAGAACCATCCACTATACCGCTGCCGTTTTCCTGAATGGATTCATAACTTGAGCCCTGAAACAAGGCCTTCAGCTCATCATTTTTTGACAGCATCTTCAGTATGGGGCCTTCATCATTATTGATGATTGTTGCTTCCTTCTCGAGCTTACGCACACTTTCAAGAACCTGTTTTAACCCAAGCCCATTTTCCTGATATTTGTTGAAGTAGTAATTTCGAATCCAGTCGCTGAGGTCGAAAAAGTGATCAAAATCTTTAAGGCCATTTCTGATCGAGATAAGTGAATCAATCCGCCCCGCATGCAGCATCGAATTTCGCTGCAGATCAGAAATCAACCGGCTTACTGCCTGCTTTTCGAATGGTGAGTATTGAATGATTGTGCCTTCAAAAATTCCCGGAATTTTTACCAATTCATCCGCAAACTGTTCGTGGGGATCCGGATTATCGGGGTCTGTATCAAGCCACTCATTCAGTTCAAAATTTCCATCATCAAAAAGAGTAATCCCGGAAAACTGAAAGTAAACCGGTTTATATGGGATATCTCCCCTCTTCATCGGTATGGCATAAGTTGATGCCTCGAAATCCAAAAAATGGAGTGGGAATTTCAGATTTTTGATGCGCTGCATTCCTTCCTTCACCCAAAGCAGAGGTATAGTCTCACCTTTTGATCGTAATATCTGAAGGTTCCGCCGTTGCTGCATGGTAATATTTGGCCCGCCATGTGCTTGTATATTTTCAAAACTGCTGAACCCATCCGATATTTCAATCTGCTCACAGTACCAAATCTGTTTATCACAAAGATCACTGTTTCCATGGCCAATCAGATCGAACGTATGGTTGCCGGGCTTCTTCATTGCAACATCTTTAAAATGCTTACTCCAGCAGCTTAAAGTACGATCATGCTGCAACCTATAATTACAATATTTGCACTCTCTGCTCCTCTCAACTGCAGGAGGAGTACCGGAAGTGACAATTTTTTCAATTTCATTCATCACCACACCTAACCGCTTTCCTGCAAACTGTTTATGAACTACAGCAGCAGGCAATTGCTCTGAAAGCTCATCTGCCCCTCGCCCGGCTGTAACTTTCATAAACAAATCGTTGAAATTCTCTTTTAACTCTGAGGGTTTTTCCTTCAGCAATACATGCCGGTTCAGTAATTCCAACCCTGCCCTGAAATCTTTACGGGGAAAATAAAACTCTGCTTTAACAGAACCTGCTGGGTAACACTGTCTCAAAACTTCCATTCTGTAGGCTGCCTTCAGCAAATAACTGTTCTCAGCGCTGTTCAGCCCTACCTTGTCTATGTTTGATGCGCTGGTTCGCTTTCTCAATTTGCCGTGAATCTGAATCACGGTAAACTCATCTCCTCTTTTTACCAGAATCGGGATTCGAGTGAGAAAAAATCCAGCTTGAAGCACAGCACCACAAATTGCAATATCATCATCGGTTAGCCACTTTCGCGTCTCCTTAAGGGCAACGGCCGTTTCATTTGATGTATGCCGTACATTTGTAAAAAGAGTTGCAACAGCATCGCGGATATTTAATTTATTTCGCTGCCTGTAAACCGGCCGGGATGCATCGGGATAATCCTCGCTAATGAGAAAGGAGTATTTTAGCGGACAGCGTAATGTTTCAAGAAAAAAATGATCCTTAATTACTCTTTCACTACGTTCTCTGCCCGGCATCATTCCACAATATTTACTTCCGGTGTGAGATCAACTCCAAATTTCTGAGAAACAGATTTCTGAATGGTAAGCGCATGGTTCCAAATCTCTTCGCCCGTAGCACCGCCGTGGTTCACCAGTACCAGCGCCTGATTTTCATACGTACCCACGTTACCAACTCGTTTTCCCTTCCAGCCAGCTTTTTCAATAAGCCAGCCTGCCGGTATCTTCACCTCATTATCTGAAATTTTATAACCGGGTATACCTTCATACTCTTCAGCAAGGGTTTTGAACAGATCTGTATCAACCACCGGATTTTTAAAAAAGCTTCCCGCGTTGCCAATCAGTTTGGGATCGGGAAGTTTCGATTTTCTGATTGCAACAACAGCTTCAAAAACGTCTTTAATTCCCGGGTTTGAGATATCATGTATTTCGAGATATTCTTTCAGAGAACGGTATGAACTATTTATGAGGTGACCTTCTTTTGTTAACCTAAGCGTAATACCGGTAACAATTGCTCTGCCTTTCAGTCTGTTTTTAAAAATACTGTCGCGATATTCAAACTCACACGATTCTTTTTGAATAGTTTTTTCCTCACCGGTTTTTGTATCGAAATAATCTGTTGATTCGAGTACATCCATAAGCTCAACGCCATACGCCCCAATATTTTGTATTGGTGCAGCTCCAATTGTACCGGGAATCAGGGCGAGGTTTTCAATTCCTCCAAAATTGTTTTGAACAGCCCACTCAACCAGTGTATGCCAGTTTACACCTGCAGCCGCAAAAATTGCAACTGATTTTCCATCTTCTGACTTGACCTTAATGCCATCTAAATCAATTTTCAGCACGGGTCGGCTGATATCTCTTTTCAAAAGCACATTGCTTCCGCCCCCCAGAATAAAAGGATCTTCACTGTAAAAAACTCCATCCTTAAATAGAGTATGTAATTGATTTGTGGAGCTGATCTTGATCAACTTTTCAGCTTTTGCCTTAACACCCAGTGTGTTAAGGCCGGTGAGATCTGCCTGTTGTATGAAAGGTACAGTTGGGGAGGTTTTTGCCATATTTACTCGGGTTCAACCTGCTGTGCAGCAATTGGTTTTACCCTCAGTTTTTTCACACGGTTATTCTTTACCGAATGCACGGTGAGCTCAAGGTTTTTATACGTAATTCTCTCACCTACATTGGGTATGCGTTCCATCAGGTGATAAACAAGGCCACCAAGTGTTTCAAATTCATCTTCTGAAGTTGAAATCTCCGTACCAAGAATTTCGTCAAGATCGTCCAGGTCTATTTTTGCATCAAATACGTACACGCCATTTTTAAACTTCGTGTAGAGCTTTTCCTCTTCTTCATTGTATTCATCCCGGATGTCGCCCACAATTTCTTCGAGAATATCATCAAGTGTTACGATTCCTTCTGTGCCACCGTACTCATCCACCACAATGGCTATGTGGGTTTTTTCGTGCTGAAAATCCCTGAGAAGGTCGTCCAGTTTTTTTGTGGCCGGAATAAAAAGTGCTTTTCTGGCAATCGTTTTCCAGTTGATGCCACTTTTATCCAGGTCGGTATTAATGTAGGGCAGAACATCTTTTGAAAAGATTACGCCAAGCATGTTATCCAAGTCATTTTCATAAAGCGGCATTCTCGAAAGGCCTTTTTCCTGAATAAGGCTGATTACTTCCGGCAACGTGGCATCGGCAGAAACAGCCACAATATTCACCCGGGAAGTCATGATTTCACGGACTGTGGTATTTCCAAATTCAATAACATTCTCAATTATTTCACGCTCATCACCTTTTAAGGAACCCTCTTTTTCGCTCATCTCAGCCATAGCCTTCAGGTCTTCCGCAGTCATTCTGTTGTCGGGTTTTGGGAGTGTACGTTCCAAAGACATGGTACTCTCTGCAATCAGTTTAGAGATTGGGGTTAACAGAATAAAATGCACATAGATAAAATTGCACATTCGGCGGCTTACCCTAAGCGGATTGTTAATGGCAATCACCTTGGGTGTAATTTCACTCAAAATCAAAATCATGAATGTGAGTACAACAATCTCAATTGAATAGACAAGTGCAAGCGGTAATTCAAAGTGAATTGCAATTTTTCCGGCTATAACAGCCGCAAGAACCGAGCTCACAATATTTGCGAATGTGTTGCCTATTAATATGGTTGCCAGAAGTCTTCGCGGCTTATTCAGCATTTTGAATATGCGTGAATCTTTTTTTGCATAACTGCCTGTTTCCGAGAGCTTATCAAGCTGATTCACAAGAGAAAAGAACGCCACCTCTGACCCGGAGAAAAGTGCGCTGATAAACAGTCCGAGCATCATGATAGTAAGCTCGATAGCAATCTCACCGGCGCTGAACACCTCTGCATGTTCGGCAATAAATAGTAGCAGGTATTTTGGCAGGATTAATATCGGATTTCCCGGAGGTTCGTCGAAGGTATCCAAAAATAAGGTGTTGGTTAACAGATTAATTCAAAACGCTAAAACAAAAAAGGGTGACAACCCAAATTGAGTGTCACCCCTGAAATTACAAAAGTTTGGAATGATTAAAATGGCAAATCATCATCCATATCATCAAACGAATCATCAATTTCAGCAGTTGCTGTCTGCTTATTTGATTGTTTTGATGACTGAGATGGTGCTCCGCCTCCACCACGGCTATCCAGCATTTGCATGGAGAGAGCTTTTATTTCAGTGGTGTAACGTTTTTGCCCATCTTTATCCTCCCACTCACGTGTTTGGATTGGGCCTTCAAAATAGGCAAGTGAACCTTTCTTGAGATACTCCTGGCAAATTTCGGCTGTTCTTCCCCAGGCTACTACTCTGTGCCATTCTGTTTTTTCCTGAAGCTCGCCATTTCTGTCTTTATATCGCTCTGAAGTAGCAACACTCAGCGTTGCAACTGCAGTATTAGATTGTGTGTAGCGTACTTCAGGATCTTGCCCGAGCCTTCCAATTATCATTGCTTTGTTTAATGAACTCATAATGTGTTCCTCGTTTTTTGTTAATGTTCTATTTATAAGAACCGAAATTTCAGGATTCCTTACACTTTTTTTTATCGAAGTGCTTCTTCAAGCTCTAATGAAGCGTTACTTCCTGCATCGCGATACTTTATTATTACCGGACAGGCTACTGAAAGGCCCAGTTCATTTGCCCAGGTACTTCCTACAGGCCGTGTACCGGGCACAACTATGGCGTTTTCGGGGATAGTGGCCCCTTTGCCGAGTATCACCTTGTTCACACAATCGTACACAGGTACAGAACGCGAGAGGGTAACCCCGGGTGCTATTACTGCTCCTTTCTTAACAAGAATACCTTCCACAATTACGGCACCTGCTCCAATAAAACAGTCCTCCTCTATAACCACAGGGCTAAGGCCAACAGGCTCCAGCACACCGCCAATCTGCACACCCGCGGAAAGGTGTACATTTTTTCCGATCTGTGCACATGAACCCACAAGTGCATGGCTATCAATCATTGTGCCTTCATCTACGTACGCACCAATATTCACATATGCAGGTGGCATGATAATAACACCTTTCGCTACATAGGCACCCCGCCTAACAGAAGAACCTCCGGGTACAAGCCTTACACCGTCTTCCTCGCCAAACATTCGGGGAGGTAGATTGTCTTTATCAACAAAACCATCGTAAATGCCTCCATATTCTGCGTTTCTTCCGGCTTTAAATGCGGCAAGAATGGCTTCTTTCACAGCCACATTTGCTTCCCAGTATCCATCTTTTTGCTCGGCAGCACGTACTGTTCCATTTTCAAGTTGATCGAGTGTTTCTTCCCAGTTCATGTCTAATCCTTATTCGTTTTATACCACTGTTTAATTTGTTGATCTGCTTCGATCAGCTGCTCCGTTTTTCCCAAATCCTCTTCCGACAAAGGCAAACGTACAACTAATTCTGTAATTAAACCTTTTTCTTTTAACAGCCATTTGGCAGGTATTGGGTTTGATGCTGAAAAAAGAGCACGGATTGCATTTGGCCATACCGGAAATAGCGAATCCGTATCGCCGGAAAGACATTTCTGTAAGTATAGTAATGTTTCATCCGGCCAGATGTTTGATGCTACAGATACCAGGCCTTTACCACCCTCAATTGCAAAATCGGGCATGAGCGCATCATCACCGCTAAAGAGAGGCAAATCAGGTGCTGTTTTTCTGAATGTTTTAAACTCCGCAATACTTCCACTGGCCTCTTTCAAAGCCCATAACCTTTTATGGCCCGCAAGTGCTTCCAATACTTCCGGAGCCATCTTTGTACCCGTTCTCGATGGAATATTGTATAGCATGCACGGCTTATCTGCGGTATCAAGCAGATTCCGGAACCAGGCAACCTGTCCCTTAACACCCGGTTTAGCATAGAGTGGGGTTACCAGAAGAAAAGCGTCAACATTGTGTTCATTGCAAAATGCAATCCACTCTTTTTGTTTGGGTAGATCAAGCCCGCCCACACCGGCCATAATGGGTACTGAAAGATTTAGCCCTGTCACTACATCAATCACTTCTCTTTTTTCATCATCCGTAAGTGCTAATCCCTCACCGGTACTGCCGGCGAGCAGAATACCTGCACCCACTTCATTTTGCCTTTCAGCAAGATGGATTAAATCCTCAAAATGGACGGATCCATCCCGTTGCATGGGAGTGATCAGTGCTGTAAAAAGTGAGTAGTTCTTCATACCAGTTCGCTAAATGCGCGATCGAAAATATCTGAAAATGGGTATACGCCCGGTTCAATCAACGTGTTTTCTACGATAAAGTTTGCTGTCCATATGGCGCCATCAGCAAATACACTGCGGTCATGTGCTTCGTGTTTCAGGTAGATCGATTCGCCCGAGGTTTTTATATGAAGATTGTGAATGCCTTTCACATCGCCCTGGCGGTCAGATGAGATAACGGCCTCTTTGCCAAGCCACTCCTGCCATGAGAGAGCTGTGCCACTTGGCGCGTCAAGTTTTTGTGTGTGATGAACTTCATGAATATGAAATTTTGGATTTTCCAGCAGTTCTGATCCCTTCCCAAAGATTTGGATAGCTTTGCGAATCAGATTCATTCCCATGCTGAAATTTGAGCCAATCACCCATCGTGAATTTGAAGCTTTCACTCTTTCGGGCAGATCTGAAGGCCATGCGTAACCTGTAGTACCCCACACAGCGGGAATGCCTGCTTTAAGAAGCTGCTCCAATACCATTTCGGCAGCTGTGCCAGGCACAAAAACAATGGCTACATCGGTTTTCTTGAGCGCCTCGGCGGTTGGCTTATTATGCTCATCAAATAGAACGGCTTTTTCACCCAGCTGATGGGCTACATAGCTTCCGGTTTTACCGGTTCCTATTACAGAATATTTTTTTGTCTGTGAACTCATATGTTATGGTTTAATGAATTTTTTGTGCAACACATTTATCACGTCTGTTGCTTTCTCTTCTGATACTAAAAAGCAGAGGTTATGAGAACTTGCTCCGTGGCAAATCATCCTGATATTTACATTCTCAAGTGCTCCAAAAACCGGGCCGCTAAGGCCGGCTGTAGCATCAAGGTTATTTCCTACAAGCGCTATCAGCGAAAGATTTGTTTCAATCTCAACTTCTGCGAATTCCCGAAGTTCCTCTAAAATCTCATCATTTAGTTTTTGTTTGCCCGATGCGTGGATGTCAGAGTCGAGTGTCAGGGCTACGCTAACCTCACTTGTTGTAACCAGATCCACGCTGATTTTATGGTTAGACAATACCTGAAAAAGTTTTGCAAGGTAACCATGGCGATGCAACATGTCGAGGCTGTGCACAGTGAGCAGTGTTTGATTTTTCCGAAGACTGATTGCCCTGATTACCGGTTTGCCTTTAGCCTCTTTTACTATCCAGGTACCGGGTTTTTCAGGCTCTATACTGGAACCCACATAAACCCGGATATTTTTTCTGATGGCGGGCACAACCGTAGCCGGATGCAGCACTTTTGCACCAAATACCGATAGTTCTGAAGCCTCGGCAAAACTAATCTCGGTTATAGGTCTGGCATCTGGCACAATACGAGGATCTGTTGTATAGATTGCGGTAACATCTGTCCAGATTTCAAGCACATCGGCGTCTGCCGCTTCGGCGAAAAGTGCTGCAGAATAGTCACTTCCCCCTCTCCCCAAGGTTGTGGTGGCACCATTTGGTTCACGCCCAATAAACCCTTGGGTAACAATCCGCCCTTTTTCCATAAGGGGCTGCATCAATTTGGTAACCTTCTCTGAAATAGCCGGAATATCAGGCTCGGCAGCGCCATAATTGTTATCTGTTATGATGGCGTTTCTGGCATCGAACCATGTAATATACTCACCAGACTCCTCACGCAATATCTGTGCAAATAGTTTTGACGAAAGCCTCTCACCAAAAGAGAGTATTTCATCCTTCAGCATCTGTGTCATGATTTGTGTGCGCGATGCAATCAATTCAAGCTCTTCCAAGAATTCTTCAATCTCACTCTTTAACTGTTGGGGTTTCTTCAAATCACCAAGAATGGCAAGGTGTTTTTCTTTGATGGCTTTTGCTATCTCAACCTTTTCTTCAACAGCGCCGGAGGCAATCATATCTGAAAGCAAATTGGTAGTTCCGGCTGTTGCACTTACAACAATTACTTTTTTGTCAGGATCGGTTTTAACAATTGCGGCACAACGGCGCATAGCTTCTATATCAGCCATACTTGTGCCGCCAAACTTGGCAACTTTACGTAAATCGGGCATAGAGTTTCAGATTGAAAATTTGGTTGAAAAATAAGGAATTTTGATGCCCTATGTGGGCTTTGTTACAGGTTTATTATTAAGTGTTGTAAACAATTTTACGGCTGTAAAATTCATACCTCCATGTTTCAGGGATTGATCATTGTGAACCGAATTAACTTAGCTGCTTTAGATTTAAAGAAAAGATTTCGTATTTTAACTGATTCGTAGAAATGTCGAACTTTTGACCTTTGAAACAGAAAGTTTAATCTAACAACCCCGGTGATTTTTTATGCCAAGCGGAAAGAAAAGAAAAAGAGCCAAGATTGCTAAGCACAAAAGAAAAAAGCGTCTGCGTAAGAACAGGCATAAGAAGAAAAAGTAATTTTTAAAGGCTTTCTGAAAGGGTACAATTTGTGCCCTTTTTTATTTTAAGCCGCCGGTACTTTTACACTGTTATCAGCAATCTTAATTATTTTGTTTGCCTTAAACAAAAGATGAGTGAGCTTTCGGCCAATATATTCATGAACTTCGTTGAGGCTGTTCATATCGCTGATGGTAAACTGAAAGTAAGAAAGCAGGTTAATCGCGGTCAGATATTTACCATATTCATCACCGTCAATTTCAATATGCCAGCGGGTAATAATATCATCTGAAATTAGTAACTCGTTCACTTCCTTACTGGCACGGTCCATCCACTGGCTGGCCATTTCAATCCTGTAGTTTTCATCGCCTGATGGAATTTTAGGCTGGCACTTATTCACATCAAAATGCCATACCAACTCTATGTCGATGGACGTATCAACGCTGGATTCGGTGAGATGTTTGGCCTTAAGCATGGGATGGCTGCCTGTACCCGATAGTTTGTTTGCTAAGGCTACCTCGCGGAAACTGTCCCAATCAAAATTGATGGATAAATGAGTGAGATGATCCGTTGATTCACTCAGATCGATCACAATTTCCAAACCGGCTGCGTTTATTTTAGCCTCTTCCCAAGTTTTGAATTTTGAAACATTTATATTTCTCTTGTTTAATGAACTATTGATCTTATTAACTACAGACTGAAAAATAGGATACTGCATTCCTCATTCTACCATTTAAGTGAAAGGTTTAGTTTATTCCCGCTCAGATGAACAATTACTATGCATTAATATATTTAACTGAAGAACTAAAAACCAATTGCCTGGACAGGGCTTTTGAGTTTAGTATTTCTCCGCATAAAAATGTTTGGGAGGGGTATCTCGCTAATGATACCGATACCATCCGCCTGGTGTTCTCTGCCAATCCCGGAGAAACCGCTCTTTTTACTGACCGCTATAAAGCTGCAAAAAAATCAAATACTATTCGATTTTTCGAACGTATTGAAGCTCATATCATTACAGATATTGTTCTTGCAGAAAGTGATAGATTTATTACACTTTATTTTGGTACGGAGTACAGCTTAATTTTTCAGCTTTTTGGAAACAGGCCCAACATTTTTCTGGTAAAGAACAACTTAATTATTGATGCCTTTAAACAACCCGATGTTCACACAGGCAAGCCCGCTCCTGAACCCCGAAAACCATCATCGAAAAAGAAGCCGCTTAAACAGGGGCTCAGCCCGAAAAATGCCATAATTAAAACCAATCCAAAATTTCCCCGTCATCTCATTCCACTGCTGATTGAAGAGTACGAGCTCGAAAAAAAATCAACCGGGGAGATCGCCTCACTTACAGAAAAGTGCACCACAGTGATGACTGAAAAACCACAGTTCAGAGTGCTGAGTACAGGCAATCTCTGCCTGCTTCCTTTTGACATTCTATCAGCTGAAAACAAGAAAGTGTTTGCAAAAATTAATGATGCAGTTCGGTTCGCATATTATAATACATCCCGAGAGCGCCGGCTTACTGAACGGCTGCAAAGCATAAAACCAAGGCTCGAATCTGCCATTAAAAAAACAGAGCGAACCATTCAACAGCTCGAAAATGCCGATATTGCACTTGAACGCGCAGAAATGTACGAGCAGTATGGGCACCTTTTGATGGCCAAAGCCCACATCAAACCGGATAACGGGACAGAATTTTTGGAAGTTGAAAATTTTTATGATGCCAATAAGCCGGTTCGCATCCCCATTAAACCGGAACTTACAGTAGCTGAAAATGCACAGAACTACTACGACAAATCCTCCGGGGCTGTACGCAGTGTAGAAGAGTCCAGAAGAAGGCTTACCGAAACAGAAAAACGGTTGAACGAATTAAGAACTCTGAACACCTCTATAAATAATATTGAGCAGGTTTACCAATTTGATGATTGGTTCAAAGAGAATGAAACTGAATTACAGCGACTGGGAATTCTGTCGCAAAATGTGCAAAAGGAAACCTCACCTTACCGAAAATTAACCATTGACGGCTTCGAAGTTTGGGTTGGCAAAAATGCTAAAAGCAACGATCGCCTCACTACAGATGCACATAAAGAAGATGTATGGATGCATGCCCGCGGTGTAAGCGGATCGCACGTTGTAATCAGGATGAATAACCGGCAGGAAATGCCTCAAAAATCTGTTATTTTGCAGGCTGCAGCTATTGCTGCCTGGAATTCGAAAGCACGCGGAGCGGGCCTCGTTCCGGTAATATTTACAAAACGAAAATATGTAACGAAGCCTAAAGGCGCACCGGCCGGAACAGTTCGCGTACAGCGGGAACAGGTTGAGATGGTAAAACCACAAAAAATTGCATGATTAGTGAAAAAAAAATCAAACCGCCGATAGTTCTGTGCGGCATGATGGGAACGGGTAAATCTACCCTCGGAAGATTGCTTGCTGAAGAACTAAGCTTACCCTTCTATGATCTTGACAAGATGATTGAGCAGAAAACAGGGAAAAGTATACCTCAGATTTTTGAGGAATTCGGCGAAAAGGAATTCAGACGAATTGAGCGCGAGGTTCTCACTGCTTTTGTTCAAAGCTGCGACGGCGTGCTGGCTCTTGGCGGAGGGTCACTGCAAAATCAACACCTAACCGACCATGTTAAACTGTATGCATGGCTGGTATTTATCAATACACCCATCGAATTAATTCTTGAAAGGGTACTCAGAAAGAAAAACCGGCCAATGATTAAAACAGAAGATCCCGAAAAAACACGCGAAAAGATTGAACAACTATTCGAAGCAAGAAAACCGTTATATAAACAGGCACACATAACTGTGCAAACAGACGGCAGGGATGCTGAAGTTTTTGCAACTGAAATTGTAAAACGACTGAAAATATATGCAGCATAGTTTTGAAATTAATAGTGCATCAGGCAGCTACAATGCTATGGTTGGTGCTGATATTTTTGGCGATTCTGTTGGCCGTATTCTTGAAAAGAAGCCAGCAGATAAGGTATTTCTTCTTATCGATGAAAATGTTGAGAGCCACCATGGCGATTACATCATAAACACCCTGAAAAGCAGCCATTGTGATGTTGAAGTGAAGATAGTGCCACAAGGTGAGGGGAGTAAATCAGTACCTTTTTGGGAAGAAGCTTCCACATTCCTGCTTGAAAATGGCGTACGCCGCAACACCCCTCTTTTTGTAGCAGGCGGTGGGGTTACAGGCGACCTTGGCGGATTCGTGGCAGCTACGACACTTCGCGGAATTCCACTTGTGCATATTCCCACAACTCTTCTTGCCATGGTAGATAGTTCCATTGGCGGGAAAACAGGCATTAACCATCACACAGGTAAAAATCTTATTGGTGCTTTTTACAGGCCTGATTCTGTAGTTGCCGATATCCGATTTCTTGATACACTACCCCGCAACGAATGGATAAATGGGTTGAGTGAAATCCTGAAATATGGCGCCATAAGTGATAATGCCATCTTCGATGATGCCGAAATTTTTCTTCAGGCTGATATTTCTTCGGGTAATGCTGATACACTCATAAACCTTATTGCAAAGTGCATCCGGATAAAGGCAGATATCGTTCAAAAAGATGAATTCGAAGGTAACATCCGTGCTTTTTTAAATTTTGGGCACACATTTGCTCACGCTCTCGAAAAAGAGTGCGGATTTAATGCAATGAGCCATGGTGAGGCGGTTTTTCTCGGTATGCTTGCTGCTGCCCGGCTCAGCAATCAAACCGGCAGCAAACTTCATGAAAACAGATTAGACAAATTCCGGCCACTCTACTCCTACAGAGTAACAGCCGAAGAGTTAAATGCAGAGAGTTTAACGCATCACATGCGGGCAGATAAAAAGCGGATTGAAAACCACATACGTTTTGTTTTGCTTGATGATTGGCAACATCCCGTGCTTAAAACAGTTAAGGATGAAGAGCTTATCTATCAAGCCTGGCGAACAGTTTTCAGCGAGCTTCAAAACAGACAAAAAGCAACAATTTGATACTGCGATTTTTATATAACATCTGGAGATGGTTCTGGCGCGTTTTCTTCTCGCTTGCCATTATCGCTGTATTGCTTGTGGTGACCATTGTGGCACTATTGCAGTTACCCCAAAGCAGAGACTTCCTCAAAACAGAAATCACAGATACATTTAATGCGCAGTTTGAGGGAAACCTTCAGATTGGCGAGATTACCGGCTTTTTACCCTTTACCGCCGGTATAGAAAATGGTGAAATTTTCGCACCGGGTGATTCTGTCAATCCTGTAATCTCTTTTCAAAGTGCTAATGTGAGGGTAAACTGGTGGCAGCTTGTGCAACAAAATCTGTCGATCTCCTATTTTGAGTTAGATTCACCTAAAATTAATCTCGGATTTGATGGCGATTCGCTCTCAATTGCAAAAGTGTTTGTGCAAAAAGAAGAGTTTCAGGAACCTTCTATCCTTGACGGAGACCAGCCCCAGCTGATTAAACGAGTAAATATATTTGCTCCCCGTATTGCTGTTTCAAACGGTTCACTTCTGGTTGATGAAACCGTTACACTGCCTGAAAATCTACAGCTGCCTTCACCTTTTGAGGTGGAAAATCTCAGTTTTTCAATCTTTCTTGAGGTAACCGATACTCAAACTTACTTTGATCTGCCCGATTTTACTGCAGACCTGCCCGGAACACGTTATGAGCAACTGATGCTGTCTGGCCAGTTTTATAACGATGATCAATTTTTCGAGCTTAATCGCTTTCGGCTTTCAACCAGCCTTGGGGATGCCGATTTCAGTTTTGAGGCATCACCGGTAAATCTGTTTCAACCAAACCTGGCTGCCCAGTTTCGTGATGCTCAGTATAAACTTCAAATAACCGAAAGTTCCTTTTCTACAGAATTGGTGCAACAGTTTGTTGCGGGTTACCCATCATTCGAGGATGATCTTCAGCTCGAAATGATCTCAGAAGGAACCCTTCAGGATTACTACCTCGACAGGTTGCAGGCAAATATTGGTGAATCTTCCCTTCTGGTATCAGCGCGGGCTTCAAATCTGATGGAAGACTCCATCTCATACCGTGCTCAGATCGATAATATGGTTATCCATCCCACCACACTCTCTTGGGTTGCTGATACTTACTTTGAAAACGAAATCAACCTCGAACGTTACCAGCTAAGTACCATTCGTGGTGAATTAAACGGTAGCAGAGAAGCCCTGGAAGCTGATTTCAGCGCGCAAACTGAGGCAGGCTCGTTTCTGCTTGATGGCTCCATACGGTTTGAAGAATTATTGCAGTATAATCTTATTTTCGAAGTGGATACGCTTGATGTTACCCCATTTTTGGCTGACACAGCGAGCAACAGTATCATACAAGGGCGGCTTACCCTTAATGGCGAAGGAACAGGCAGCGAAGCAGTATTTAACAGCCGGGTAGATCTGAGCAGAAGCGTACTTCTGGGATACGATGTGGATACATTTATCGCCGATTTTAATTTCGACCGCGGCACCCTCAACTATAATATCAATGGAAGCGATTCAGATTTCCAGATTACAGCACGCGGACTTTACGGCGCTACTGATAGCACAACACGATTTGTAACTGAGGGAGATGTAGAAAACTTCAATCTTAAAAAGTTCTACGAAGATTTTCACGCCGATGAAACATCCTTTAACAGCCGTTTCTCAGCCAATCTGGAATGGCAAACTATTGATGACCTAACCGGAAGGGTTAGTTTTGAGGTTGAAGAGTCCACAATTGGCCAGGATACGCTCCGTGCTCATCAATTCTATGCTGATCTGAATACCAATTCAAACAACTCCCGAATTTTACGGCTTACCAGCTCCTTTTTCGATGGCGAAATATCAGGCAACCTTGATTATGGCCTTATCACCGATTTTGGAAAATACTGGAATGCCTACCTCAGAGAACGTATTTCTGAAGAGATTCTCTTTGATCCCGAATTTGCACTACTGCTCGAAGAACCCATTTTCGAGGATAACGATCCGCGCTCTGCAAATATCGACATCAGAATGACGGTGAGAGACCTATCACTGCTTCGGATGTATCTACCAGACCTTCCTGACCTTGAAAGCCGGGCACAATTCAGAACTACAATCGATGTATCGAAGGAACGCCTTTTAATTACAGGTGAACTGATGGATCAGAATTTTATTTATGGTGATATCAACGCAAAAAACTTCAATGCTGCATTTACAGCAGGGTTTCGGTATCTCAATCAACTAAAAGAGAGCAGCACCGTTGACCTTCAGATCAGCGCTTCAGAAGCCAGCCTCAATAACCTGCAAATTAAAGACAGCAACCTCAGTTTTACCATGCGTGATGATTCCATCAGAGTGAATCAACGCTTTGAAAGGCTTGAGGACGACCTCAAAATTGAATCCCAATTTACAAGCTTTTTAAGAGACAGCACGGTTGATGTGATTATTGAACGGCTTACGCTCGGCACCCAAGCCTATAACTGGCAAACCGAGGGCAATCCCGCACTTCGTTACCATGCCCGCAATGCGCTGGATATTGAAAATTTTGTTCTCATCAGCGATTCCGATTATATCGAAATTAACGGCACCTACAGTGGTGACTTTAATGACTCTGTAGAGTACAGTATCAGAAATTTTGACCTTAGCAGGGTGTCTGATTTGATTGGCGGCAGAATTCAGTTCTCAGGCATCATGAACGGAGAGTTCGCCACACAAACATTAACACAAATTCCATCTATTCAGGGTGATTTAAGTGTTGAAAACGGCCGTATTCTCGATCGCGTTATCGGTGATGTTACCCTAAACAGTGTGCTAAACCGGGAAACAAACCGCTTTGATACCGAAATTCATATATACACCGATCCCGAACGCTACAGAAGTTACTACAACCGAAATGATGGCATTGGCCAGGATCTGCTGCTAACCGGATACTTCAGACTGCCGGATGATAACCTCGATCCCGATGAAGACCTTTTCTACTTTGATGCCGACCTCCGCCAGATTGATATGTGGATTGTATCATTCATCATTCCTGCCATTTTAGAGGAAGTTGAAGGAAGCTCTACCGGCACCGGATTTATTCGCGGCTCACTAACGGATTACGATTTTCAGGCTTCATTTAACATTGAAGATGTTTACGCCAAACCTGCATTCACTAATGTAGAATATACGCTTAATGGAGAGCTCGATTTTAACCGTGCCGATGGCCTGATATTCCGTGATATTATTTTGACCGATCACAGAAATAACCGGGGCAAACTTTACGGCCAGATTGATCTCGATGATTTTTCCCCGCGAACTATTCTTGACCTCACCCTCGATCTGGATAATCTGCATTTCATGAATAATCCCTTCGATCCGGATATTCCTTTTTATGGAAGTATCTACGGAACAGGGCAAGCACAGATTGTAGGTGATAATTTCAACCCGGTTCTACGAACCACTCGCCCGCTGGTTATTTCATCGAACAGCCGCATTTCTATACCTCTTGAACCGGAAGTGGAGATTGAACAAAACCGGCGATTTATTCAGTTTGTGGAATCATTCGATCAGCCATTCTGGGAGCGCCAACTTACCCAGCTTGAACGGGTTAACGGCCAGCAGGCGGCCGGGCCAGATCTCACATTTATGGAGCTCTTCACCATGGACCTTCAGTTTCAGGCGAATGATCCTATCAGTGTGCGGCTGATTTTTGACCCCGTAACTAATGATATTCTCAGCACACAGGGTACCGGGCAAATTCGGGTGTTACTCGAAGACCAGGATGTAAGTATGTTTGGGCGATTCAACATTACAGGAGGTGAGTACCAATTTGTGAGCGGCGATATTTTCACCCGCAGATTTACCCTGCAGGAAGGCGGTTCCATTAGCTGGTCGGGCGATCTTGTAGATGCGGGTTTAAATGTAACTGCTATCTACAGAGCACGCCCAAGCATTTCGAGTTTACTTGCGGCTGCGGGGTCCATAACACAAACCGATCCCGGCCAGCGCATACCTATTGATCTTGTTCTGCAAATTGGCGGTACCATCACCTCGGTAGAGAATGACTTCTTTTTCCGTGTACCCTCCGGCATTGAAGGCACGGTAGACCCTGCCATCACATCACAAATAAACAGCCTGAATCAAAACGAAGATGAAAAACTGATTCAGGCCACCAGTATCCTTCTTAGCGGAAACTTTATACCCGCATCATCGGCTCAGGGCCTTGGCCTGGCAGAAGGTTTTTCAGGCACTGCAGCAGTGGTAAATCCGCTCATCACAAGCCAGGTGATTAACCCGCTTCTTTCCAACCAGATTAATTCCCTGCTCAGAAGCGATATTACGTTCGATATAGATTTTAATCTCACTGCACTCAACGAAGTGGATCTTGGCATTGCCCTTCGCCTTTTTGATGATCGCGTAATTCTTCGGCGTGAAGGGCAGATTACCGGCGAGCAAAGCGACATTGGCGATCTTGGTGCAACCTACAGAATAAATCGAACCTTTTCCGTATCTGCTTTTCACCGGCAGGATCCAACCCTCTCCTACACAAGCGGAGTGGAGTCACGGCAATCTCAGGAAATGAACGGCGTGGGTCTCGAAGCTCAGGTGCAGTTCAATTCGTGGGGAAATCTTCGCGGAAGAATTTCCAACGCATTTCGAAATCTCTTTGGAATTAAACCCGATGATGACGAACATGAAGATGCCGAAACAGTAGCTATAAATTAAATTCTTACCATTTTTATACATGAGCAAAAACAAACTAAGCTCTCTTGAAAAAAGCATTATCGACATTCTAAAAAACTACCCGGACGCATCCATACCTACCCCATTGCTTGTAGATGCACTTGGACTGAGCCACAAAAAAGGCAGCCAGAAAATCAAAAAATCGGTCAATCGTTTACAGCAACTGGGGCATGTAATTGTTTCGAAAGGTAATCTGGTTCGGCTGAATGAGCCAAAAGTACGTGAAGACTCTGTTGTGGAAGGGAAACTCGATGTAACCAGCCATGGCGACGGATACGTAATTGTTGAGGGCCGCGATCAGGATATACGAATTTCTCATCGTTATATGAGCACCGCTCTGGATGGAGACATAGTGCGTGTAAAGCTTTTGGGCTACCACAGAAAGAGTAACAAACCAATCGGGCGGATTGAAGAGGTGGTTGAAAGGTCAACAAATATTTTTGTGGGCACACTCGATGAAGTTGCCAAGAATACTTTTCTCATCAAATCGGATAAGAACTCTGCAAGAGTTGATTTTTTTGTTGACCCGAAAGATCTGAACGGAGCAAAGCCTGGAGAAAAGATCACGTTTAAACTGCTGCAATGGGAAGATGTTCGAGGTTACCCTCAGGCTCAGGTTCTCGATATATTGGGTGATGCCGGTTCGAACGAAGCGAACGTACTCTCTATACTTGCTGAAAAGCAATTTAAGGGAGGCTTTCCTGCTGAGGTTGAAAAGTTTGCCGAGGAGATTTCGTACGATATACCCGAACAGGAAATTGCCCGGCGCCGGGACATTCGCAGCGACGTTGTGCTCACTATCGACCCCGCTGATGCTAAAGATTTTGATGACGGGCTTAGCATTAAGGTACTCGACAATGGCAATTACTACCTTGGTGTACACATAGCCGATGTTACCCACTACATGCCGAGAAGCAGTGCTCTCGATATTGAAGCTTTTAACAGAGCAACCAGTGTATATCTTGTTGACAGGGTTATCCCCATGCTGCCGGAACACCTGAGTAATGGCGTTTGCAGCCTTCGCCCTCACGAAGATAAACTGGCATACAGCTGCTTTATGGAGATTGCACCCGATGGTAAGCTGGTTGATTACTCCATTGGGGAGACAGTAATACATTCCAATCAGCGTTTTGTGTATGAAGAAGTTCAGGAAATTCTTGACGGCAACTCATCACATCAATATGAACCTGAACTGAAAACATTAGAAGCACTTGCAAAGATTCTGCTTGAAAAACGCTTTAAAGAGGGCTCTATAAATTTTGAAACACCCGAACCAAAATTTGTTCTTGATGATGCCGGAAAACCGATTGACGTAATTGTGAAAGAGAGAATTTTTGCACACCGGTTGATCGAAGAGTGCATGCTGATGGCAAACAAAACCGTTGCATATCATATCGAAACACTGAGAAAAAAAGGCGGGAAAAAGAATAAAAATGATCATCCGTTCTTTTACCGTGTTCACGATAAGCCCGATTTAGAGAAACTCTACAACATCCGCGAAACGGTAAAACCGCTTGGTATTGAATTTGACCTGGACGGTTCCGTAACACCGAAAAAAATAAACAAGCTTCTCAAGAAAATTGAGGATACATCGCTCGAAAACATTGTAAACGGTTTGATGCTGCGTTCTATGGCAAAAGCAGAATATTCACCAAAAAATGTTGGTCACTTTGGGCTTGGTTTTCCTCATTATGCACACTTTACCAGCCCAATACGGCGTTACCCCGATGTTGTAGTACATCGATTGCTCAAAAGATATAATGCCGGTTCGTCAGAATATACGTTTACACAACTTGAAGAAATTGGTGAACATTGCAGCGAGAGAGAGCGTTATGCCGTGGAAGCTGAACGAGATTCCGTAAAATTGAAGCAGGTTGAGTTTCTTTCTGAACGTTTAGGACAGAATTTTGTCGGAACAATTAGTGGTGTTACAGAGAACGGAATTTATGTTTTAATTGATGATATATACTGCGAAGGAATGGTTCGCGTTAGTGATCTCAAGGATGATTACTACGTCTATCATCAAAAGCTGCATTGCCTCATCGGCAGATCCAAAGGCAAGAAGTACCGCCTGGGAGATTCTATTAACATTAAAGTGGTAAAGACAGATCTTGATAAAAGACAAATAGATTTAGCACTTGCACATTTTTAACTAAAACTACTTCTTAATGCGGTTCTCATACAAATTTACCCTTATTGCAATTCTTACCTTGTTTATTGGAACCACTGCCGTTCAGGAGCTTTATGCTCAGTTCTTCTTTTTCGGCAAAAACCGGGTACAGTACGAGAGGTTCGACTGGCGATTTATCGAAACAGATCACTTCGACATTTACTACTACGATGCGAAAAATTACCACCTTGCCCAGTTCACGGCAGAAACCGTAGAATCCTCGCTCAAACAGCTGAATGAAGATATTGGTGATCAACTGACTGCACGGATCCCGGTAATTATCTACGATTCCCATGCAGATTTCTCACAAACCAACGTAGTTCAGCTTCCGGTTGATGCACAGGGTATTGCAGGTGTTACTGATAAATTTAAAAACAGAATGACACAACCCTTCATGGGGGATTATGCCAGCTTCAGAAGAACCCTGCAGCACGAACTACTTCATGCCTATATAAATGATGTGTATTACGGTGGTACAGTGCAATCGATCATTCAAAATAACATACAGCTGGTTTTCCCTCTGTGGTTTGAGGAAGGACTTGCAGAGTATTTGGCACTTGGATGGGATACCCAAACCGATATGTTTATGCGGGACGCCGTGCTGAACAATTATCTGCCTCCCATTCCTCAACTCTCCGGATTTTTTGCTTACCGGGGCGGACAGGCTTTCTGGTACTACATCGCTGATCAGTACGGAAGGCCAAAAATCACTGAGATCATGCAGCGTATCAAAACCACACGAAACATAAACCAGGCACTTGTGCAATCGCTGGGTTTACAGGCAGATGAACTTTCTGAGCGCTGGCTTGAGTTCTGGCGGCAACGATACTTTCCGGAAGTGGGCGATCGCCAGCCAACAAATGCCGTAGGCACACATCTTGCAAGAGGGCAACGTACCAGAACGTATGATGCCAGCCCAACCATATCTCCTCGAGGTGATAAAATTGCAATGCTCAGCAACAGGCGTGGTGCATTCGATGTGGTGGTGATTGATGCCAATACCGGTGAAAGGCTCAGAACTCTGGTTAGCAGTGCAGACAGCCCGATGTTTGAGGAGTTAAACATTCTGAACCCAAATCTAAGCTGGTCGCCCGATGGATCGCAAATTGCACTATCCAGTAAATCACAAGGATCATATAATCTTGCATTTATTGATTACGAAACCCGGGATACCCGTACAATTCGCTTCCCTGAACTTGATAACATCAATTCTGTGGCATGGTCGCCCGACGGGAAAAAAATAGCTTTTGACGGCAACATTGGCCCTTATCAGGATATTTTTGTTTTCAACCTTGAAACGAACGACTTCGTAAACCTCACCGGCGATGTTTATAACGACATGCAGCCTGCCTGGGGCCCCGACTCAGAAACCATCTATTTTGTATCGAACAGAGGAAACAGGCTTCAGACACATACATATCTGGCCGGCCACTCTATCATGCAGGATTACGATTTTTATGAGACCGATCTTTACAGCATACGTATTGGCAGCAACAGAATGCAGCGACTTACCAACACGCCTAACTGGTCGGAGAGCCAGCCTGCATTAACCGCTGATGGCCGAATGCTTTTCATAAGCGATCAAAATGGTATCCCGAATATTTATGAGTACGACTTAAACAGCCGTTCTGTTTATCCAATCACAGATCTGCAATCCGGTGTAATGCAAATTTCTGTTTCAGCTGATGGTACCCGCCTCGCTTTTAATGCACTAAACAGAGGGCTTCCTGATGTTTACTTGATGAGGACCCCATTCAGCATGCGAAGAGATCAACCATTACGGCCTAATTTTTGGGCACAGGAACGGGAAAGGCTGAGCCCGGGAGACAGAGTCCCTGCTGTACGTTACGCTCAAGAGATGATTGCTGCACGCGATCATGGTAATTTTATCTCATCACGGCTTCTAACGCGGCCTACCGTTCAGGAAGAAGAGGCTGAAGATTCAATTGAAGAGCAGTTTGCAGAACAGCGTGAACAGGATTCTGGAAGAATTGATTTCAGAAACTACCAATTTGGAGAAGCTGTAATCCGTGATACTACGATTACATTACGCGATGATCCGAGAAACTTTGAGCCAGAAGGTAATGTAACAGAAGATGGCTATTTTCAACCAAGAGAATACAGATTGAGATTCTCTCCCGATTTTAGTTATGCTGCAGGCCAACTGAGTACCTATTATGGAACTTCTGCATTTGCATTTGTAACGCTGACCGATCTATTTGGTGACCATCAAATCTCTTTCGGTTCTAATTTGGTATTCGATCTCAGAAACAGTGACTATACGTTCCAGTATGGTTACCTGAGAAACCGAACCAACTTTTTTGCTTCATTCTTCCATCAGGCAAGAAACTACCAAACATTCTTTGGTGAGTTGCTCCGCTTCAGAACATTTGGCGGCACGGTTGATTTTCAGTATCCGCTAAACCGTTTCCAGCGAATCGATTATGGTATTTCAGCCATCGGTGTGGCGAGGGATTTCAGCACTATCCAGGGGCTTGGCGGCAGAAATGTAAGTAATGAAACAGCGTGGTTCCTGTATCCTCAAATTACATTTACGGGTGATTATACCATTCCGGGTTTCATTACTCCGCGCGGAGGAAGCAGATACTCAGTTAGGCTGGCAGCAAGCCCGCCGGTTGGCTCCGATACTCCACAATTTGCAACTCTGCTTGGTGATTACCGGCAATACCTCGATTTAGGTGCAGGCTACTCGCTCGCTCTCCGGGGTTCTGGAGCAGTATCCTATGGCCGCGATTCACAAACATTCTTTATGGGGGGTATGCTGGGTTGGATAAATCAAAGATGGTCGGATGCAGAAATTCCTTTCGAAAGATTGGCCGATACGTTCTTTACACTGCCGGCCACACCGCTTCGCGGGCATGAGTTCAACACTATTTTTGGTGACAAGTTTGGACTGATCAATGCTGAATTCAGGTTCCCGCTGTTTGCAGCGGTTCTGCCCGGGCCGCTACCAATACTCCCTCTCTGGAACATAACAGGTGTGGCATTTCTTGATGTTGGTGCAGCCTGGGGTTTTGATATTCCATACTCTCGTTTTGTGAATACACAAACCGGCGAGCCAATCGTCTACTTCGAGAACCCCGCCCGGCTCGACTGGCGAGTCGGAACAAAACAAGAAGGCTTTATTAATCCCCAAACAGGATTGCTGCGTGATGGTCCGCCCAGAGATGGAGATATCCCAACCAGTTTTGTTGACGGTGACATCCTGATAGGTGCCGGTTTCGGCCTCCGTACTATACTCCTTGGCTTACCATTCAGGTACGATGTTGGCTGGCCTTATGGAAGAGGTGGTTTCCAGAACAATCCAATCCACTACTTCTCGATTGGTATAGATTTCTAATCTGATGCAGCACGAAATTAAAGGGATGCTGATTAAATTTGGCATCCCTTTTTTTGTTTTTACCCATCATGGCCGCAAAGCAGGTTGGATAAACCGACCGAAGACCCATACTTCTTAAATGCCCCCCATCCATGCAAATACCCAACTCTTTCCCAACCATAAATGCACGAAGCGAGAGCTTTGTGGGCAGAATTTTCCTAATCAAAACTGGATGAAGAAATCTGTTTTTTGATGAACATTTTGTTTCCAGTTAATGATCAGCGTTTGTGATTCACCATCATACTCCCACATGTTTTCGCCGGTGCCTCTCTCAACCTGTTCATCCTCTGCAGTAATAAATTCCGGTTCGCTGATGAACTTGAACTTCAGGGTAAGGTTCTTCACATCTGCCTGCCCATCGAGATGGCGAAACTTTCGGCCAATAGTAAATGTGGCGTAATCAGTATGCTCAAAATATCGGAACGCAGTAGTTGTAAATCCCCCCTGAAGATAATCGTTTGTAAGTCCGTCATCTTCATAAAGTCGAAAATTTCCGGTTCCACCTGTATAAATTTCCACAGTAAGATCATCAAACAGAGCAGTTCCTGAAACCGGGCTTGAAGACATCGGGATGATGGATCCTGCTTTCACAAATAGAGGCAGTTCGTTCAAAGGTGTTTCCACAAGCCAGCTTTGGCCGCCTTCATATCTGGCACCATCGCTGTAGCGGTACCATAGCCCATCAGGAAAATAGATGGCTCTCTGCTGCATGCCCTCCCGGTAGTGCGGTGCCATCAAAAATGCATTCCCAAGCCTGAATTGCGAACGATGCTGTGAAAATCCCCTCAGAGGTTTTACACCTGTTGCCCGAATTAAATGAGCAAGGCTGTAAATGTAAGGATAGAGCCGATGCCTGAGTTCAATTAATCCGTTAATGTGTTCGTAGGTTTCATCAGATAGAGCTTCCTTGAGTACAGTAACATCATCTACCGGAAAAAACATAATCGTGTGGAAAGCCGAAAACTGAACCCAGCGCATCAACAACTCTTCGGTAAAGAGATCTGAGCTGGGATCAAATACCTCCGCCGAACTTCCAATCAAAAAGGGTACTTCATAAATCGATCTTCTCGGGTTAGCTGCTTTTTCTATTTGTTCATAGAAATCGAAAGAATCTTGTATGCTCCACCTTGTTGGGAACCGTTTGAAATCGGGATCTTGCAAAAATACAGGTTCAGCAAATACAAGCCCTCTGTTTTCACTAAAGTTTTCCGAGAAAAAAGCTTCCATCTTCTGCATATTCTGCAGAAGGCTATCCGTATCAACCTCTTGTTTACGAATACGTTTCGGTTTCACGGAGTTGGTTTCACTTGCAAAGTCATAAAGATCAGCCACATAAATTCCTGAGAGATCTTCTGGCAGTGAAGAACACACTGGCTGAAACAACCAGGACGGAGGCAAGCCAACACGCTGGTCTCTTTTGGCAAGAACAGGATCCACGCCCGGTTGTACAGTTTCCGGATAACCAAATCCAAATGGGGGGTGCTGATTATTGAGTGTAAGGTGCAATTTATCAATCACAACCCCACCTTCCCCGCCCGATTCAAACACAATACGAAAGTGCCCGGGTTGATCGAACCGAACCTGCAATAAATCACCTGATACAGATTCCCGGTTCCAGGTAAGCATTTCAGCACTGTTAAGGTCGAGGGTAAACCGCTCAAGCAGTATACCTTCCTCATCCATCACCCTGAAATTGATGCTGTTATCTGAACCATCTTCAGTGATGGAAGCTGATAATACCCAAACCGAGTAAAAACCCGGCCGTTGAATGTAAAATGGAAATGAGAGCGAACCCCGGGTGTCTGGATTTTCCCGTGAAATTTTTGATATTGATGTTTGAAATGGTTTGAGCTCCCAGCCGTCTGTCTTTTCGAGTGAAGCCGCCTTAATAGATACCATGCCATCAACCTCATAAAAAGGGGAGTCGGGCAAGTTTGTGCATGATATAATAAAGAAAATGGTAAAGAGAGATGAGATAAGTTTGGTTCGCATAGATAAAGATTACAGCTTAAGAATCAGTACCAAGATACTGAATTCTTAAAGCTGTAAAGAAATCCACCAACGTAGTTTTTGGGGATAATTCTTAAATCATCTGTAATGAAAAGCTGGTGAAACAAGCACCAAAAGGGTCTCAGTTATTGAAATGAGCAAATACGTTTATGTGAAATTGAAATTCAAAAAATCAAAGCTGCTGAATTAGTTCATTGATACAGAAATGAATCAGCTATTCGCTTCGTTTACAGCTTTTTTGAAATCCTTGGAAATTTTCAGCATTGGCACGAATTGCTCAGGTACAATGACTTCCTCATTGGTTTTTGGATTTCGTGCCACACGTTGCGCACGTTTTACAACTTTAAAACTACCAAAGCCCCTGAGTTCTATTGTTTCACCACGTTTCATGGCATCTATTACTGTATCTAAAAAACCTTTAACAACAGCTTCTGTCTCAACTTTAGTGAGACCGGTGGATGATGAGATGATGTCTACTATGTCAGCTTTTGTCATAATGTTAACTATTTGCTACTGTTAGCTTTTTATTTTTGATATAGTATTGCAAGCATTTGCAATACATTAGCTTGAAAGGAAAAGTAGATACCAATCGTTCACTCTTTCCTAAATTTTACACAAAAATTAGCCAAATCTTTTATACATTCGTAGCTGCCTTAAACCCGAAAGAATTAGTCTATCTATGGAAAGATTTGAACAGATTATTTTTACCCTTGAAAGATTAGTATGGAATTTTCCTGAAACCGTTTTTGGCCAGGAATCTCTTCCCCTGCTTGTCATCGTTATCCTTGGTTTTGGAATATTCATTACAGTTCGCTTGGGCTTCATCCAGATATTTCAGTTTAAGGAAGCATTTAGAGTTCTCTCAGGTAAATATGATGATCCAAAAGATGTTGGGGATATTAACCACTTTCAGGCACTTAGCACGGCTCTTTCTGCCACTGTTGGTGTAGGTAATATTGCGGGTGTAGCCCTTGCGATACATATTGGAGGCCCCGGAGCTCTTTTTTGGATGTGGGTTACAGCCATTTTTGGCATGGCAATTAAGTTTACAGAGTGTACTCTTGGTGCGCAGTATAGAGTTGAAAATAAAGATGGCACCGTTTCAGGAGGGCCGATGTACTACATCGAAAGAGGACTTGGCCCCAACTGGAAATGGTTAGCCATACTATTTGCAATTTCAGGATCAATCTGTGCCCTTCTCACCGGTAACGCCATTCAGGCAAACACCCTGGCTGATGTTGTTAACTCCGAGTTTAACGTTCCACTTTACATAACCGGATTTGTAACAGCCAGCCTTGTTGCTGCAGTAATTTTGGGGGGCATTAAACGCATTGGTGCCGTAACTGCACGCGTGGTGCCTTTGATGGCCATTCTCTATGTTTTGGGCGGCCTGATCATTCTCTTATTGCATTTTGATCAGATTATACCCGGTTTTGTAACCATCATTTCTAATGCATTTAACCCACAGGCAGGTGTGCTTGGTG
The DNA here is from genome assembly GCA_007693395.1 of Balneolaceae bacterium. Classification (GTDB taxonomy): domain Bacteria; phylum Bacteroidota; class Rhodothermia; order Balneolales; family Balneolaceae; genus Rhodohalobacter. Next base: position 60,557 of record REDS01000117.1, read on the forward strand.
TGGGATCAGGAGCTCTTATTTTAACTCTTAGCTATGGTGTGCAGAGAGGCCTTTTCTCGAATGAGGCAGGCCAGGGTTCATCACCAATCGCTATGGCAGCTACCAAAACAAAAGATCCCGTTCATGCTGGCCTGGTTGGCTTAATCGGCCCGTTCATCGATACACTTGTTGTATGTACCATCACCGGACTTGTAATTGTAGTTACAGGTGCATGGGACAGTTATCACAAGACAACCGTAAACCCCGCTGGGCCTAACATCGCTTATGTGGTTGATAACCCGATGGAAACACAGATTCAATTCGAAGATGGTATTCCCGTTGACGGCCAGATGCTGCGTTTCAGCATACCGGTTGACACCATGTTTGTTGATGTGAATTACTCCATACCATTTAATGGTATTATTGACCTTTCGGAACAGCCAACTGCCATTTCTGATGACGGCACAACACTTGCCAACCTGCACGGTGGGGTTGTAGAGAATGTGGCCAGTTTAACAGCAGTTGCATTTTCGATTGGCCTCGAACCCATTATGCCGGGGGGCCAATATATCGTTGTAATTGCCGTATTTTTCTTCGTGCTGTCTACATCCATTAGCTGGAGTTATTACGGTGAACGATCTATACACTACCTGCTTGGGCAGCGCTCTATATTTACGTACCGAATGATCTTTGTAGGGATGCACTTTTTAGGCGCCATCGTTTCGGTTAGTGTGGTATGGTCTTTCGGTGATTTGATGCTGGGTATCATGGCACTCACAAATATTATTGGCCTTATTGCACTCTCTGCAATTATTGTGAAAATTACACGCACATATTTAGCCAAACAGAAAGAGAAGAAAGCTTCATAAACGGAGCCTCCATGCAAAACAGTAAACTTACAGTAATTGAACATCCAATCATTGCGCGGGACTTGTCAATCCTGCGCAATGTAACCACAAAAACGGCTGAGTTCAGGCAGGCGCTTGGCAGAATTGCTACAATTCTGGCCTACTCCGCGCTGAAAGACCTGCCCCTAAAAGAGAAGGAAATTCATACTCCGATTACCACCACATCAGGGTATGATATTGATACAGAAATTATTGTGGTACCCATTCTGAGGGCCGGACTGAGCCTGACCGGAGCCATTATTAATTTTGTGCCGGATGCTAAAGTAGGCCATTTGGGTATGTACAGAGACGAAACCACACACGAACCCGTTGATTACTATTCAAACCTCCCCGAAAATCTTGGAAGCTCGCTCGTGCTTTTGGTTGACCCCATGCTGGCAACAGGCGGCAGTGCTGATGATGCTATCGGGTTTCTTAAGAAACAAGGTGCCAAACATATTCGATTTATATCCTTAATTTCAGCGCCGGAAGGTTTAGAGCGAATTCAAAAAAAATATCCGGATGTTTCGATCATTACAGCAGCAGTTGACGAAAAACTTAACGATGATGCATTCATTGTTCCGGGCCTCGGAGATGCGGGAGATCGCTACTTTGGGACGAATTAAACTCTCCCCTCTTTTACTGATAGTTTTTCTCTCTTCCATTGCCTGCTCCGACCTATCTGAATACGACTCCAGTCAAGTAAGTTCAACTTTGAATGACTCTCTCATTGTTACTACCGAAAGCTGGGATGTTGAAATGAGACTTATGCAGGATGGCAGAAACCGAATGTTCATTGAAGGGTCATATGCAATCAACTATCAGGCATCTGACCGGAAAAGGACTGACATTAGTGGTCCTGTTTATGTACAAATTTATGATACACTTGGAGCAGTTGAAACACGAGCCTGGAGTAATCGGGCTGTATACCTTGAACAAGAAGCTGTTTTTGAACTGTTCGATTCCGTTCGGGTTCAAACAACAGCAGGAAACCGCCTCTACTCAGAATATCTTAAATGGACACAGGATACCGACAGAATCACATCGCCCTATTTTGTAATTATCATAACGGAAACAGACAGTATCGCCGGCAGCGGTTTTGATGGTACCACAGATCTTGAAGACTACGTGATTGAACGCCCCAGCGGCAGAATGATGGTGGATTAATCATGCAAAAACAGTTTTTTATCCTAACAATTCTGCTGATTTTCATTGCCCACTTTTCATCACCGCAACATCTATACTCACAAAGCAGAGTGAACATCATCCAGGCAGACCGTGCCATTGGCGGCATTGTTGATGGGCAAAACGTGCGTAAAATTCTCGGGAATGTGATTTTGCAAACTGATAAAATGCTCATGGAAACCGACAGCGTTTACCAGTTTGTTGACAGAAATCTTCTGATGGCTTTCAACAATCAGATCGAAACTGAAAATGAAATGATCTGGGCGGATACATTACTTCACAATACCCGCACTGATTTCAGCCGGTTGCGAGGCAGGGTGATTATTCAATCAGAACAAAATATTGTTTTTAGTGACTCAATTGATGTGGATCAGGTACTCGACCTCGCCATATTCAATGTACCCGTACGTTTTGAGGATGAGCGCGGGATACTTATCGCAGAAAACGGCCTCTACTACCAGGCTGTTGACAGCGCTGTTTTCAGGGGGAATGTACAGCTGGCAGACAGCACCCAGTACCTTGAGGCCGACTCACTTTTCATGAACCGCTCAGCCGATCTTTATGAACTTTTCGGGCGCGTCTATGCTGATGATTTTGAAGATAATGTGCGCTTTTCAGGTGATTATCTCTATGCCGATTCGCTTGGTTACCGTTTGTTGACCGGCGATGCCTGGCTGATGGAAGTAAATGAGGCCGAGACAGACACCACGCACCTCTTTGCAGAGATAATTGAGCTTCTCGAAACCGATACTACCAGCTACATGGATTCCTACGGGAATGTGAGAATCTGGTCACCAAAATTTTCCGCAATTGCTGATACAGCTAATTACCGGGATGATATCGATCAATTTATCCTGAGGTCAAACCCAATTTTGTGGCAGAAAAGAATGCAGCTTACCGGCCCATACATTGAAGCACTTCTCGAAAATGATGAAATTAAATTTCTGCGGTCATTTACCCAGCCAATTGTTGTGATGGAAGACTCTACTACCGGCCGTCTGCATCAAATGACCGGAGATACACTGCATGCTTATTTTGATGATGGTAATATTGAACGCATCAGGGTATTCAACAACAATGAAAGTATTTTTCATAATACAAATGAGGACGATGAACCCGATGGCCTCATCGAGATGATTTCGGCGGGATCACTAACCATGTATTTTACCGAAGGCGATATAGATTCACTCGTAGCAATGCGGAATATTGATGGCTCTTTTCTGCCGGAAGAATCTCAAAATATTGAGCGCCGTCTCGATAATTTTCGGTGGGACCCCGAGCTGAAGCCCGAAAAACCGGAGCTTCGCTCACCACGGTTACCGCCCATTCCTGAGGAACGTCCGTTTGAAATGCCGCCAAGATACATGAGGTATCTGCATGCTATTGTTGCCGAAGGGAATTAATTTATTTTGTTACGATTTGTTTAATCGCCACTACCAAAAAAAGTATTGCAACCATGCCAAAAAATAAAACAGCGTTTATCGTTGATGCCATACGCACCCCCATTGGAAATTTTCGTGGTGCTCTCTCCCCTGTCCGAACCGATGACTTAGCAGCGCTTGTCATCAAAGAGCTTCTCAATCGGAATAGATCCTTCGGGCCCGATCGGATTGATGACGTGATTTTTGGTTGTGCAAATCAGGCCGGAGAGGATAACAGAAATGTTGCCCGAATGGCTCTTCTTCTGGCCGGACTTCCCCATACTGTTCCCGGTGAAACTGTAAACCGGCTTTGTGCTTCAAGTATGTCGGCTGCCATTCATGCAAACAGAGCCATTAAAGCCGATGATGGAGAGTTATTTATTACCGGAGGTGTTGAACATATGACACGCGGTCCCTGGGTGGTCTCCAAATCATCAAAGCCGTTTGGGAATGATGCAGAGATGCACGATTCCAGTTTTGGCTGGCGATTTATAAACCCAAAACTTGATGAGCAGTACGGTACGGACGGAATGGGTATAACCGCGGAAAATCTGGTGGATCAGTATGGTATAAGCCGCGAAGATCAGGATGCTTTTGCAGCGTGGTCTCAGCAAAAAGCGGGAAAAGCACAAAGTTCCGGCCGATTGGCTGAAGAGATCGTACCTGTTGAAATTCCAAGAAGAAAGCAGGAGCCTCTGATTTTCAGTGAAGACGAATTTATTAAGCCATCAACAACTAAAGAAATTCTTTCAAAACTGAGGCCTGCGTTCAGAAAAGATGGAACCGTTACTGCCGGCAATGCATCCGGGCTGAATGATGGCGCGGCTGCTATGCTAATCGCATCAGAAAATTCAGTAAAAAATTATAATCTGCAACCGGTGGCCCGAATTGTATCATCGGGAGTGGCCGGAGTTGAACCAAGAATCATGGGAATTGGGCCTGTTTTTGCCTCAGAAATAGCCCTGAAACGTGCGGGTTTGTCACTTAATGAGATTGACATCATTGAGTTAAACGAGGCTTTTTCTGCGCAGGTTCTTGCCTGTTCACGTAAAATGGGCCTCGAAGATGAAGATCCACGTATTAACCCGAATGGCGGAGCCATTGCGCTGGGGCATCCCCTCGGAATGAGTGGTGCACGAATTCTGCAAACCGCTGCCATCGAACTCCAAAAGCAGAACAAAAAGTATGCCCTTGTAACCATGTGCATTGGTGTTGGGCAGGGTTATGCGGTAATTTTGGAAAACATTGCTCTATCATGATTTACGAATTCAATGGATACAAACCTGTGATTGATGAATCTGCGTTTATTCATCCACAGGCTGCTGTGACGGGAAATGTGATTATTGGCAAAGATGTTTATATCGGTCCCGGGGCAGCAATACGAGGGGATTGGGGAAAAATCGTAATAAAAGATGGATGCAATGTTCAGGAGAATTGCACCATCCATATGTTCCCGGGAATAACCGTTACCCTCCATGAAGCCGCACATATTGGGCACGGGGCTATCATTCACGGAGCAACTGTTGGTAAAAATTGCCTCATTGGTATGAATGCCGTTGTAATGGATCGGGTGGTAATCGGCAATGAGTGTATCATAGGGGCTCTCACATTCGTTCCCGAGGGGATGCAAATTCCAAACCGAAAAGTTGTAGTTGGGAATCCCGCCAACATTGTGAAGGATGTATCTGATGAGATGGCTGCGTGGAAATCGGAAGGAACAAAATGGTATCAGCGGCTGCCAAAAGAGATGAAAGAATCCTGGAAAACGTGTGAGCCATTGAGAGAGATTCCTGATGAGAGAACGGATCAAACCGGTGAGTATAATACGTGGGGAGAGAAAAAGAATTGAGCAAGTTACATTACTCTTACCACAAAGCTATTCTGAATTGCATCTCCTGGTTTCTCTATTCTGATTCCTGACTTCTCTTTCCTATTCCCTATATTCTGACGTAATACCATAACAATTGAATATATGATACACGTCTCATCTTACTCCTGTGGCAAATGGACAGACACAGGTAAAGAATCAGAACTTTATAGCGCAGTCAACGGCAAACCGGTAGCCGTTTTTCAAGAATCCGAGCTTGATTACGCGGCTATGTGCCGGTACGCAAAAGAAGTTGGCGGGCCAAAAATCAGAGAACTCACCATTCACGAGCGAGCATTCAAAATCAAATTCCTTGCCCAGCACTTGCTTAAACAGAAGGAGAAGTATTACAACATTTCCACTCATACAGGTGCCACCCGCCGTGATTCCTGGATTGATATTGAGGGCGGCATACTTACCGCATTTGGAATTTCGAGTCAGGCAAGGCGAAACCTGTCCGACCTTCCCTGGCACGTGGAGGGCCCCGAAGTTACCCTTTCCAGAAAGGGTACATTTACAGGGCAGCACATCTGTGTACCACGCCCCGGGGTGTCTGTTCAGATCAATGCATTTAATTTTCCGGTATGGGGAATGCTTGAAAAACTTGCACCCGCATTTATTGCAGGCCTGCCATCCATCATCAAACCATCTCCAACCGGCTCTTATCTGGCATGTTCAGTTTTCAGAGATATTATTTCTTCGGGTATTTTGCCGGAGGGATCGGTTCAATTTATTGCAGCAGATGTTCCCGGTGATCTGTTTGACCATCTCACCAGCCAGGATATGGTTGCATTCACCGGCTCAGCGGCAACGGGCAGAAAGCTGAAAGCCCATCCTTCCATCATTGCAAACAGTGTACACTTCAATCTGGAAGCCGATTCATTAAACTGCTCCATACTTGGAGAAGATGTATCACCCAATATGGAAGAGTTTGACCTTTTCATCAGAGAGGTAGCCAATGAGATGACTGTAAAAACCGGGCAGAAATGTACCGCCATCCGCCGTACTATTGTTCCTGAACATCTTCTGGATGATGTAATTTCTGCGCTCAGAATCCGGCTTGAAAACTCCCCCCCGGGCGACCCATCCCAGAAAGAGACACGAATGGGGCCCCTTGCAAGCCCGGAACAGGCAAAGCGGTTTGAAGAACAGTGCCAACAGTTACAGGAAGTAACTGAATCGGTTTATGCAGGTGCTGCTATTAACGGGGCGTTTACAGGTGCAAAATTGCTGGTTTGCCATAAACCAATTGAAACGGATACCGTACACCGGGTAGAAGCATTCGGGCCGCTCACTACTATTATGCCGTACAAAACAACGGAAGAGGCTATTGCAATTGCAAACAAAGCAGATGGCTCGCTCGCAGGCTCACTTTTTACAAATGATGACGAAATTGCCAAAAAAATTGTGATGGCATGTGCACCTTATCACGGAAGGTTCATGGTGATAAACAGGCAGAGTGCTGGCGAATCTACCGGGCATGGTGCACCAATTGCATCACTGGTGCATGGCGGGCCGGGACGCGCAGGCGGCGGAGAAGAGCTTGGGGGATATCGCGCCGTACTGCACAACATGCAACGGGTAGCCCTTCAGGGTTCACCCACAACACTGCGAAATATTACTGCACAGCATATTAAAGGTGCTGGAACTGAGGAGGCTTCTGTACATCCGTTCAAAAAATATTTTGAAGAACTCCGGGTTGGCGAGGCGTTAACAACCGAAAAGCGAACTGTTACAGACAAAGACGTGAAAGATTTCGCACATCTCACCGGCGATCATTTTTACGCACACACCGATCCGGATGCAGCAGCACGCTCTATGTTCGGAAAAATTGTTGCACATGGATATTTTGTGCTATCAGCTACGGCAGGTCTTTTTGTGTATCCTTATGAAGGGCCGGTTCTGCTAAATTACGGGCTTGAGGATTTACGCTTTACCGCCCCCGTTTTTCCGGGTGACACCATTCAGGCAAAACTTATTGTAAAGCGGAAAACAAGACGACAGAAAAGAGAAACTGATAAAGATCCCTACGGTATGGTCTGGTTTGCGGTTGAGGTTACCAATCAGGAAAATGTTCTAGTTGCTGAGTACACCATTCTAACCCTGGTAAAAAGAAAAGAAAAATTGGATATAGACCGGTAATGTTTTGAAAAAAGCCTATTTTTAACCGCTATTACTCAACAAATTGATTGTATGACAAAACCGGCAGTACTGATTGAAACATCTGAAGAATTAGAAAAATGTGTTCAGGATCTTTCCGGTGCAGAGCAGATAGCCATTGATCTGGAGTTCGATAAAAATTTCCACCGGTACGGTTTTAACCTCTGCCTTGTTCAGCTTTTTGACGGAAAGGCGTGTTATTTGATTGATCCGCTGAGCCGGTCACTCTCTATTTCTACTCTTTTCCCTCTTCTTGAAAACCGTGATGTAAAGAAAGTTTGTTTCTCTTTTGATGAAGATCTCAGGTTGCTTCATTCCATTGGCTGCTTTCCAAAAAATTTGTGCGACCTTGATATTGTTTCCCGAATGCTTAACTATCCGGCAATGTCACTGACCAATCTGCTTGATGAAGCGCTCTCAATCGAGGCGGTATCATCATCACAAAAAAGTAACTGGTTTAAGCGTCCGTTAACCGATAAACAGCTGGCCTACGCCGCTGATGATGTACTGCATCTGTTAAAATTAAAACACTTTTTCGATGAGAAGATCCCCGATGATACTATATCCGGCTGGATCAGAGAGGAGAATGAATATCTTAACAGCCTCAACTACAGTGATATAAATCACAATGAAGTGGTTAAAGAGAGAGAGATGAATAATTTCACTGAGTTAGAGTGGTACATCTACAAAAAACTGCTCTACTGGCGCGATGGAGTTGCAGAAAAGTACAACAAGCCTCCCTTCCAGATGGTAGAGAACAAACTCTTAAAAGATCTTGCTAAAAATCCTTCAGGCAGAATTCACTGGATGAGCAGACGCGGTATCTACAAAAAACTTAAGACAAAAGAGGTTTCTGATCAGGTTATCAAGCTGCTTGCTGATGCACAGGGTGAAGCGACGAAACTGGGCTTATCTAATAAAAAACCGGCAAAGAAACAGCTCAACACCAAAGAGTACAGAGAGATGATGGCTGAAAAGCGAAAGGTTAATCACTTGAAAAGCACCTTCTTTAAACCGGTTAAAGATAGAGTTGAAGAGGAATATGGACAGGAATTTGCGAACTACATTTTGAGTAACCGTATCATTTCGGATATAATCACCGGTAGTAACGGACAGATTAAATCATATAAAATTGATCTTATTGTGCAAATAGCAGATGACCTCAACCTTGATAAAGAACCACTGCAGGAGTGCATCTGCTTTAAGGGAAATGGTTTCGGCAGATCTTAACCGGTTTGAAATTGTTTACAAATTCCCTTTTTGCATTTCATCGGCCGCATAGTTCGCCGCACGCGCAGTTAGTGCCATAAACGTAAGTGAAGGATTCTGGATCGCCACAGAGCTGAAAGCAGCACCATCCGTTACAAAAACATTTTTGCAGCCGTGAATTTGATTCCATTCATTCAGGATAGAGGTTTCCGGATCTTTGCCCATCCGTGCCCCTCCAACTTCATGTATATCGAGGCCGGGAGCTTGCCGGGTATCCATTGTGCTGATATTTTTTGCACCGGCAGTTTCGAGCATTTCAGCCCCCTGGGTGAGGAAATCCTGCAACAGCTTCTCGTCATTTTCGGTATAATCAACCGAGGTAATAAGTTGTGGTATTCCCCAGGGGTCGGTTTCAGTTTCACTCAAACGTACATGATTTTCGTATCTCGGCACGGTTTCACCCTGCATCATCATAAATACATTCCAACCGCCGGGTATTGCCATTTCACGTTTTAGGTCGGCACCTATATGTTCTTCCCGCACTCCGCGCTGCCAGTTTTGTCTTGCAGCCCCAAAGGCAATTAAATATTTACCCTGAAAATCCACATCGTTATCCTGCCCGTACACATTTCTAAAAGATGGCATAATTGCCTGTGTGGGACGCCTGCCGTAGTAGTACTGATCTTCAAAGCCATCCATCCGGGCAACCAATGAGCCCCGATAATTGTGGAATGTGATGTACCGCCCAAGCAGGCCATTGTCATTTCCAAGTCCATCAGGGAAACGGTTTGATTTACTGTTCAGCAGGATCAGATTTGAGTTAAGGCAGGCCGCATTCACAAAAATAATGCGTGCATAATACTCTTCTTCCTCTTTGGTATTGGCATCAATTACCCGAACACCTGAGGCTTTACCGCTCTCTTCATCATAAATTATGGATTCCACAACGGCATGTGTTCGTTTTGTGAGATTGCCTGTATTTTCTGCCCATGGCAAAGTAGCAGAATTTGAACTGAAATAGGCGCCGTATGGGCATCCGCGATAGCAGAGATTTCTTGCCATGCACAAACCACGGTTTTGCTGCAGATGAATTTGGCGCAACTCTGTTAAATGAGCACACCGTCCATGCAGTACATGCCGGTTGCTGTAAGCGGCTTCAACTTTTTCTTTTATCTCTTTCTCTACACAGTTTAAATCAAACGGTGGTAAAAATTCGCCATCGGGCAGGTGATCCAACCCATCTTTATTTCCGCTCCAGCCTATAAAGTGTTCTACATGGCTGTACCATGGGGCAAGTTCATCATAGGTGATGGGCCACTCAATTCCGTAGCCATCACGTGCCGGCCCTTCAAAATCGTAGCGGCTCCATCGCTGTCCTTGTCTTGCCCAAATAAGACTCTTTCCTCCCTCCTGGTAACCACGTATCCAATCAAACGGCTTTTCCTGCAGATAGGGATGCTCCTCATCCTTTACAAAAAAGTGTTCGGTTGTTTCATCGTAGGCGTAGCAGCGAGCCACAATTGGATTCCTCTCAAGCTCATCGTGCGGTATTCGCCCTCTGAAGCGAAATTCCCATGGATCTTTAACCGCTGTAGGATAATCTTCACGATGTTTTACAGGCCGCCCTCGTTCAAGTACCAGTGTTTTCAAACCCCGCTCGCAAAGTTCTTTTGCGGCCCATCCGCCACTCATACCTGATCCAATTACAATAGCATCAAACGTTCGGTTTTCCCTGGTTTTTCCTGCAAATTCCATAGCTATGCTTAAAAATTACTGATAGAATATGGCTGTTAAGAAACTCATTTTTAGCCTTCCAACCAACTCATTTTTTAATGATGTTGTAACGATTTGTTAACAAAAAAATAAGGGAACCGATTCTATCGATTCCCTTTTCAGATTTTCTCTCTATGACAGGACTCTCTATCTATTTTAACTTACGTTGTGACTCCTGATTTGATTTATTTCTCTCTTACTATTTGTTATTGTACCCTCTAATTCTCTCTTTCAAGGTTCGGATCCATTGTACTCATTCGTAGTACCCTATAAATCGGGCAGAATGAAATGGCTCCGGAAATTACGGGGATTAAGCCTATAAAGCCCCAGTAGCTATCGAAATACAAGCCAAGCGCAACAATTATTGTACCTAATACTACTCTTATGATTGAATCCATGTAACCTACATTCTTTTTTAAAATCATAACCTTACCTCATCTCAAAATTTATTTAGTGTTGAAGAACAGCTGCTTTATCATGTTGTTGATTTGGTAACTGCTCTGTTCCTTAATGCTGCTATATGATAAAAAATAGTTATGACATCAGATAAGAGAGTAAACCTGATTGAAACTTAGGGAGGCATCTTAGAAAACCATCAGGGTAATCCCTATAAGATGGTAAATCAGGTTTATATCTCTTTATTATATGCCTATTTTGTAAAAAAAGTGTGAATTATGAGTGACAGAGATTCTTTTCAATCCATAAGTTGGGAAAACGGTTATTTGCGTATCATTGATCAAACCTTTCTACCGAAACGAGAGGTTTATAGTGACCTTACAACCGTTGGGCAGGTTTGGGATGCCATCAAAAAATTACGTGTCCGTGGTGCACCCGCCATTGGCATTGCCGGAGCTTACGGCTTCTATTTGGGTATCAAAGATTTTTCGATGCAAAACTTTGATATGTTCTACTCCGAATCACAACGCATTGCTGATTATCTTAACTCTTCAAGGCCAACCGCTGTAAATCTCTCTTGGGCTTTGAACAGGATATTGGTAACCATTTATGCATATAAAGATAGATCTGTTGATGAACTGAAAGAGATAACCCTTAAAACGGCAATAACCATTCACGAAGAAGACCGGCGCCTCTGCAAAGAGATAGGGTTACATGGAGCAGAACTTGTACCGGAAAATGCCCGAATTTTAACCCATTGCAATACGGGCGGCCTGGCAACAGGGGAGTTTGGAACAGCTTTTTCAATTATTCTGCACGCACACAAAGCCGGTAAGGTAAACAAGGTATGGGTTGATGAAACGCGGCCACTGCTTCAAGGTTCGCGTTTAACAACATGGGAGCTGCAAAAAGCCAAGATACCGCATACACTAAATATCGATTCAGCCGCTGCATTTCTGATGCAACAGGGTAAGGTGGATCTGATCGTAACCGGAGCCGACCGCATCACAAAAAATGGTGATACAGCAAATAAAATTGGCACATACATGCTTGCAGTTTTAGCTAAGGCTCATGAAATCCCTTTTTATGTAGCCGCTCCCTACTCTACGATAGATATGAATCTTGAAAGCGGTGGTCTGATTGAAATTGAAGAGAGAGACGATACAGAAGTAACCGCTTTTGCGGGCAAACAGACTGCACCGAAAAAAGTTGATGTGTATAATCCTGCGTTTGATGTTACCCCTAACAATCTCATCACCGCGATTATCACTGAAAAAGGTATTATCAAACCCAACTTTGCCAAGAATTTTGAGAAGCTTTTTACGTAGAAGATCCCTGAACCGAAGCTATTGCCTCTGCAACGGCACTGTCTGTTATGGCACCATGCGAGGCATTCCAGAGAACCTTGCCGTTATGAACCAGCAACGCCTGGGGAGATTCGTGCTTTATTCCGGTTTGGTTCTGAATAAAGTTTGAGATTTCCCGGTTCTGGCGTACCTCAACAAAGTGATATTTCAGAGTATCGGGATGGGCTTTCATCACAGTTTCAACACTTTTTTTGGAAAAAAAGCAGATGCCGCAACTGTTGCTGTGTTTGTATAGAAGATGCATTCCGGAATTCGGGCTGAATACGTACCGAATATCATCAACAGTATCCGGTTCATTCCAGTTGGTGTGTCCCGGCGATGAGCCGCCCAAAACTCCACGTAATCCATTTAAAAAACTCATAAAAAGCCAATTTTAGGTTGTAGTTGGTTCATCCAGTTCCATTCCCTGCAGAGCAAGTGCTTCCATCAATCGCTCCAAAGCCAGGCCTTCCCGAATTAGTATTGGGTTTTCGCCGGTTAAATCGAGTACCGTGGTTGCGTTTGCTTCCAGTGGTTCCTGGTTATCAATAATAACATCTACAATATTGTCAAAACGGCTTAGAAAAAGTTCTCTGTCACCATCATCCGGGTGGCCATGCTCAACACCGGGTAGCTTAGCCGTAATGGCAATCACGGGTCGGTCGAGCTCCTTCACCATTTCCAGGCAGATGGGGTAGTCGGGTACACGAATACCAACGGTTCGCTTTTTCGGGTGTGTAAGCAAGCGTGGCACTTCCCGGGTTGCAGGCAAAATAAAGGTGTATGGCCCGGGAATAAGCCGCTTTATTAATTTAAAATTGTCATCAGAGAGTAAACCAAATGTTGATGCGTGCTCCAGGCTGTAGCACATTACTGTTAGATGGTCGCGTTTGCCAAGCTGCCTTATCTGCCTGATTCTGTCTATGCCCTTCTTATTTTTATAGTCGCAAACAAGCGCGTACTGGCTGTCAGTTGGCACAAGAGCCACTCCGCTGTTGATCAGTTCGTCAGTCAGTTCGAAAATCTTTTTTCTGTGTGGATTATCAGGATGAATTTTTATGCGGTTTGCCATAGCTGTACAATTAAAAAGTTACATATTGTATGTTTATTTGGCTTTTGACTGTTTCAGTCGACTTGTTGGTAAGTTGATATCTTTAATCTACTCAGCTAAATAACAATATCCATCAAATAAGTAAACTGAATTTATCTTTTACACGTTAAATGCATAATCTTTATTCCAACGAAAAAATCTCTTTTCTTGTTTATTGAATAACACTAACTGCAATTTGATCCAAAATTTAATACGTGATGGAAACAAATATTAAAGCCTGGTGGCTTGGCCACTCTGCATTTCGAATAGAATCTCAAACAGGTAAAATTATTTATATTGATCCGTTTTTGTCGGGCAATCCCTCCACCCCGGACGAATTCAAGCATCCGGATGATGTAGATTACATTCTGCTGACTCACGGCCATGAAGATCATGTAGGCGACACTCTTGATATAGCAGAAAAAACTGGATGTACGGTTGTTGCACAGGTTGAGCTGTCGCACCTGCTAAAAAAGAACGGCCTTAAAGATGAACAGCGAATAGAATTCAACAAAGGCGGTACTTTAGAGTTTGACGATTTCTCTGTTACGCTTGTGAATGCAAATCACAGCTCATCGTTTGGTGGCGAATATGCCGGTGAGGCGGGTGGTTTGATCCTCTCTTTTGAAGATGATATCTGCTTCTATCACATGGGCGATACCAATATTTTCTCCGACCTTGAACTCTATCGTGATCTCTACGTACCACACGTGGTAGCTGTGCCCATTGGCGATCACTACACAATGGGGCCTGAAGAGGCGGCTATCTGCTGCGAAATGCTTGACCCTGAGCTCGTTGTACCGATGCACTATGGCACCTTTCCGGTACTAACCGGTTCGCCGGAGGACTTTAAAGAGTACGTTGAGGAAATTACAGATGCCGAAGTAGCGATCCCCAAACCGGGCGAAAAGTTCTTGGGGTAGTTTTTTTTAACATCTACTAAAATTATATCAAATCAGGCTCACAACTCTTTCTTGTGAGCCTTTTTTGTTTGCTAACTCAAACATAAGCATTCAGTATAAAAAAGATCATCACACCTGTAACCGATACATAAAGCCAGATCGGGAAGGTCCATTTAGACACTTTTCGGTGTGTTTTAAATTTACCTGCAAATGCAAAGTAGTAGCTGGTAAGAACAAGCGGTACCACGAAAGCAGACAAAATAATATGGCTTATAAGAATTGTAAAATAGAGCGGCCTTATGGCACCCTCTCCCGGAAATGGCGTATGCCCCACAAAGTTGTGATAAAGCAGATAGCTAATCAGAAAAAGGCTCGATGTAATAAAAGCAGTGAGCATAAGCTTCATGTGAGTAACATATTTCTTCCGCTTTATCGCCATAAAACCTGCAAGAATCAAAATAGTACTTACACTATTCAGCATTGCATTCAAAGCAGGCAGCTGGTGAACCCATGTAGCCATATCCTCTGCTGTTTCTCTGAAGTAAAGCAGGTAAATTAAAAACAGGAAAGCCAGAGTGCTTATTACCAAGATCACGGCAATGGCTTTTTTAACACTTACCTCTTTTAAAAACTGTACGGTTAACTGTTCACTTAAAGATTGATCCATTTTAATTATAACTTCATTTTTTTCAGTTTATACTCTCAATAATAGGGGTTTTGGCGAATTAATTTTGCCTGTTTCGAATAGATTTTAACTATTTGATCTATAAGAATTCACCAAAAATTACTTGTCAATTTTTTGGCAAAAACATCTAACCTTCTCTCAACCAAACCGTTTCATTTGGTGCCATTAACGAACATTTTAACCCAGTAGTGTCCGGTAAAAGGTAAATAAAAAGAAGGGGAGTTCCCTTTCGAGTTCT
>REDS01000207.1 GCA_007693395.1 Balneolaceae bacterium
CTCCTTACAAAGGAGGGGAGCACTCTTTGCAATAATTTTTTAATTGGACTCAGCTAAACAATTAACAGATAAAATTTTTAGAAAATATTAGTTATGAGCCTGCTCCAGAAAATCAGAGAAAAAGCATCCCGTCAAAAGAAAACAATCATACTGCCGGAAGCGGAAAAAGATATACGGGTAATTCGTGCAGCATTGGAGTTGCAGAAAAATGGATTAGCAGAGCCGGTTCTGCTTGGAAGCCGGGAAGTTATCTTGAATCTCGCAACTGATCATAATGAAACTGTACCTGACGAAGTTGTGATCACACCCTATTCAGACAATGCTACTGAAGATGAGAAGTATGAGTTTTTCAAAGAGAAACTGAAGCACAAAAACCTGGATAAATCACAGCTATTAGAACTGTGTAACAATCCGCTCTTTACAGCCGGATGGATGCTCGCCACCGGCAGGGGTGATGCCACTGTTGCAGGATCGGTCGCCTCAACCGGTGAAGTTATTGTTTCAGCCCTGCGAACTGTAGGAGTGGCACCGGGATCTGGATTGGTCTCAAGTACATTTTTGATGGAAATGCCGGATGGCCGCGTATTTACTTATGCCGATTGTGCCGTGGTTCCCTATCCTGATTCTGAACAACTTGCCTCAATTGCTGTGGATGCAGGTCATACTCACCGCCTCCTGGCAGGTGAAGAACCCGTTGTTGCCTTCCTCTCATTTTCCACCAAAGGCAGTGCGCGTCACGAACGGGTAGAGCTGGTTCAAAAAGCTGCTGAACTGGCTAAAACGAAACAACCGGACTGGAAAATGGATGGAGAGCTACAATTCGATACGGCTGCAATTGCAGATATAGCGGCCAGAAAAGCTCCGGACTCACCGGTAAAAGGTAGTGCCAATGTCTTTATTTTCCCCAATCTGGATGCAGGCAACATTGCATACAAAATTACCGAACGGCTTGGCGGTGCAACAGCAACCGGGCCCATTCTTCAGGGACTTGCAAAACCATATATGGACCTCTCTCGAGGCTGCTCGGTGGAGGATATTGTAAACACGGCGTGTGTGGCGTCGCTGTTAGCCAATGAATCGTAACTGTTCAATTTGTTGATCTATGAATTTGAAAGTCCGTCGGTATTTCAAACTCATAGATGCTGTAAGGGTTTAAAATGGAATAAGCATAAATTCGTCCATGCTCTTCAGAAACTGTGAAATTGTGTATGGGTACGCTGAATTTTGCCCGATAGACCTGATTTCCTTCCCAATCCCATATTTCGAGTGAAGGCCTGAACGTTTCGATCTGTTCCTCAATCAAATTCCCAAACTCGTTAATACCCATAACATAAATGAATGAATCGTATGCCTCTTTCACCGATCGGAATTGAAATTTCGATTCATTGCCTGTTGGATTAATCAGATGATCGTTTACCAAAAAAGAACCAACCAGGTTGCCGGTGTTGTCGAAGTATTTAAATTGGTTGTGGTACATGTAAAATGCGGCGATCTTTGAACCGTTATCAGAAGCAGCGGTTGTTTTATGAAATTCAAAGAGCTTTTCAAAGCCTGTTAACTCGGACTCAGGGAATTCGCCGAAGCTAAACTTTGGTGTACTTTCATCGGGTGTTAAAGCGATAAATTCATAAGGATATTCGCCGAAATCGGGCCCTCGTTCAGCTATATAAAAATCATTCTTTACTTTTGTGATCCCTGTAAGCGAGTTTGTTTGATCACGGTAGGATAATTCTCTGTCATTAATAAATATCAGGGTTGAATCGCTGAGGAAATATTCCATGAGTTTTCTACTTCCGATCTCATAAAAAATAACATTCTCGTTTTTTGTATTGATCTCGTTTAGGGGAATATGCTGAAATTCATCAGGCCCCTGGCCTCTTGTTCCCCAGGAATATAAAAATTCAATTTCCGGTAGTGTAAAGACCTTGATGATCCCTTCATCATCTCCATCGCTCAATAGCAAATATTTGTCATTCACATTGATAATTTCAGCAGGACTATAAAATCCTGTCACTTCTTTGAAAGAATGTTCTTTTACAGTCAGCTCCGGTTCAAAATCTAAAGCATCTACTGTGATTTGTTTTTTATCATCGTAGAGGTGAGAACAGGATGTAAGAATTAGTAATATTAAAATTTTGTTAATTATTAATTTAAAGCTCATTATAAGGAGTTTAATTTTGTAATGAGCCATTATGGCTCATTACTGATTCTGATAAAATTTATTTCATTTTTATGATTTAACCACAACGATTGCTACCTGCAAAAGAGCCTACCTGTTCAAATTTACAAGAACAACCATCACAAACTTCTCTCCAGGGACATGGCCCGAAAGAACCACATGATGAGGGCTCAAGGCATCCAATAGCAGTACATGGAGAAGTGCCACCATCATTATCGCCTGGGTCTGATGCTAAGGCAGAGTTCAAACTTATATTTATACTATTTGAACACTCATCTAAGGAAGGATTCTTCTCTATGGATTTTTCAATCTCAATTAATTGAGATTCTGAAACTCTCTCGGTTTGAACTGAAACTTCAAAAACCATAAATATTGAGAATAATAAAATTCCAAATGAAGCGATTACTTTTTTGTTATTGAGTATTGTCATTTCTGTTAGATTTAATTTTGATTAACTATAAGTAAATGTTATTTAATTGCAAACACGTAAGAGTTTACCATTTTTTTTTTTTTTCAAAATCAACATCATATCTCTCGAATCTCTCTAATCAACAAAATTTCAATATGAATATTAGTTCATTTTCAATTACCACACATTTCCTTTATCGAAGTAATAATATCTATCAATTGGAAATTTGAATTGTAAAGCTATTTCTTTTAGGTGATCGAATAGGTTTTATATAGGATCAAATTTGCTTATATTTATTCATTCCAAATAAGCATAACGAACAGAAATCACTGATTATGTGAATGATAAGCTGATTTCAGATGTTTCTAAATTGAATTACAAGCTTTAAAAAGAGATAATTTCTATGAGTGAGACAAAAGCTCTCGAATCAATGATTGGTGAAGAGTACAAATATGGCTTTACCACCGATGTTGAATACGAAGATTTTCCAAAAGGTATTAATGAAGACGTTGTACGGCTAATCTCCGAAAAGAAGAATGAACCGGAGTGGATGACTGAATTCAGGCTGAAGGCATATCGTGCCTGGACTGAGATGGAAGAGCCAAGCTGGTTTAACGCTACCTACGAAAAACCGAAGTTCGACACTCTTCAATTCTATTCAGCTCCGAAGAACAAACCCAAGCTGAACAGCCTTGATGAGGTTGACCCCAACATTCGTGAGACATACGAAAAACTGGGAATTCCACTTGATGAGCAAAAAATGTTGGCCGGTGTTGCCGTAGATGCTGTTTTTGATAGCGTATCCATCTTCACCACATTCAAAGAAAAACTTGCAGAGGCTGGTGTGATATTTTGCTCGATTTCTGAAGCAGTTCAGGATTATCCAGAGTTAGTGAAAAAATATATGGGATCCGTAGTACCTGCGCGGGATAACTTTTATGCAGCACTCAACTCAGCTGTATTCTCTGATGGCTCTTTCTGTTACGTACCGAAGGATACCATCTGCCCGATGGAGCTTTCCACCTATTTCCGAATCAATAATATGAACTCGGGACAGTTCGAGCGCACACTTATTATTGCCGAAGAGAATAGCCATGTAAGCTATTTGGAAGGCTGTACTGCGCCAATGTTTGATGAACACCAGCTGCATGCGGCAGTTGTGGAGCTTGTTGCTTTGGATAATGCTGAAATCAAATACTCCACCATTCAGAACTGGTATTCCGGTGATGAAGAGGGAAGAGGCGGTATCTACAACTTTGTAACCAAGCGTGGTGCATGCCGCGGAAAAAATTCCAAAATCTCCTGGACTCAGCTTGAAACGGGTTCAGCCGTAACACTTAAATATCCAAGTGTTATTCTGCAGGGTGACAATTCCGTGGGTGAATTTTTCTCAGTTGCTGTAACCAATAAAAGACAGCAGGCTGATACAGGAACGAAAATGATCCACATCGGAAAAAACACCAAGAGCACCATCATTTCGAAGGGAATTTCTGCGGGTCGCTCCGATAACAGTTATCGCGGCCAGGTGAAAATCAGCAAAAAAGCAGATAATGCACGCAACTACTCACAGTGCGACTCTATGCTGATTGGCCAAACATGCGGCGCT
This sequence comes from Balneolaceae bacterium, assembly GCA_007693395.1. Taxonomy (GTDB): domain Bacteria; phylum Bacteroidota; class Rhodothermia; order Balneolales; family Balneolaceae; genus Rhodohalobacter. The sequence goes on from REDS01000207.1 coordinate 4,195, forward strand.
CACACCTTCCCATATATTGAATCAGCAAATCCAACCGGAAAAATTGAGCATGAAGCCACAACATCGCGTGTGGGTGAAGATCAGATTTTCTACCTGCAGCAGCGCGGAATCAGCGAGGATGATGCCATATCACTTATCGTGAATGGATTCTGTAAAGAAGTTCTCAAAGAGCTGCCTATGGAATTTGCAGTTGAAGCCAATAAACTGCTTGGTATTAAACTCGAAGGCAGTGTTGGATAACGCTATTTGCACACTCCTCTGACCGGGGTGTTCAGCCACGGAGGAAAGGTTCTGAACTGAGCACTTTCTCCGATTCAAAAATCATTTTAAATACAAAAACTAAACCAAAAGTTAAAAACGTGTTAGAACTAAAAAATTTACATGCAGAAGTAGAGGGTGAGGGAATTGAAATCCTGAAAGGAGTAAATCTCAAAGTTAATAAAGGTGAAATTCATGCCATCATGGGCCCAAACGGGAGTGGCAAGAGTACCCTCGCAAAAGTAATTGCGGGACACCCCGAGTATGAAGTAACCGGAGGAGATATCATCTACAAAGGTGAAAGTATTCTTGAAATGGATCCTGATGAGCGTGCACATGCCGGTGTTTTTCTGGCATTTCAGTATCCGGTAGAAGTTCCGGGTGTTACCAACACCACTCTTCTTCGCGAATCGTACAACACAATTGCTGCTTCTCGTGGGCGTGAAGAACTCGATCCTTTAGAGTTTGATGATTATATCCGTGAAAAACTCGATCTGGTTGAGATGAATCCCGATTTTCTTGAGAGAAGTGTAAATACCGGATTCTCAGGCGGAGAGAAAAAGAGAAATGAAATTTTCCAGATGGCAGTACTTCAGCCAACTCTCTCACTGCTCGATGAAACCGACTCAGGTCTCGATATTGATGCACTCAGAATTGTTTCGGAAGGAATCAATAAGCTGCACGGAGAAGAGGATGCTGTTGTGTTGATTACTCACTACCAGCGCCTGCTCAATTATATTGTACCGGATCATGTACATGTAATGCTTGGCGGAAAGATTGTGAAATCCGGCGGTAAAGAGCTTGCATTTGAACTTGAAGAGAAAGGGTACGACTGGCTTGAATCCCTTGCAAAAGTAAACGGAGAAGCGAAGTAATGGCAAACCTCACAAAGGCAGAACCATCCATTTTGCATAACCTTGCAAAACATGCACCCGAAAATCCTTCATCATGGAGCAAAATTCGGGGAAAGAATCTGAAAGCACTGAATGCCACGGCATTTCCTCACAAGAAAATCGAGGAGTGGAGATTTACCGACCTCAGGCCTGTGCTGAGAACAGATTTTGCATCTTTGAATGAAGCAGGTACACTTCCGGCTACAGATATCGAGAAGTATTTTATTCCCGAATCTGATCGCAGTCGGCTGGTTTTTATTAATGGCCGGTTTCATGAGAATTACTCATCCATTGGCGGCCTTGGCAAAGGTGTAATTGTAGGGAATCTGAACTCGTTCACCGGAAATGCTGTGGTTACTGAATATTTCGACAACCTTGTAAATTATGAGAATGATGTTTTTTCACAATTTAATGGTTTAATGTTCGAAGACGGTGCTTTTATTCATCTTGAAGAAGGAGCAAAAGCCGAAGCACCTATTCAGATTTTGAATCTGTACACAGATTCTGCAAAACCTTTTGTAGCCACACCGCGAATGCTTGTAGTGGCTGAGGAAAACTCCGATGTTACAATCATTGAAGATCACATAGGCCTGTCGGAAAATGAATATATGACAATCCCGGTTAGTGAAGTGAAAACCAAGAAGGGAGCTCATATCCATCATGTTCGAATTCAGCGGGATAGTATCAATGCGCTGCACATATCGAGGCCAATTGCGTATGTAGAGAAGAACTCAGAGTATCACTCTTACACCATTACACTTGGTGCAAAACTAACACGTAATGAACCAAGAGTAGTACAGGAAGATGAAGATGTTGACTTCACAATCGACGGACTCGTACTGATTGATGGCAATCAGGTGGCTGATACGCACTCTGTGATGGATCACAGATTTTCTCATGCCAGAAGTCATCAGCTACATAAAGTGGTGGTGAACGGAAATGCACACAGTATTTTTAACGGAAAGATTTTTGTTCAGCGCGATGCACAAAAAATTGATTCTTTCCAGGAGAATAGGAATTTGCTGCTTTCGGATGACGGATTGGTTAACACCAAACCACAGCTCGAAATTTTTGCTGATGATGTACTTTGTTCGCACGGTGCTACCATTGGGCAGCTGGATCCCGAAGAGGTATTCTACCTGCAGAGTCGTGGTATGACAGAAGAGAAAGCGAAAGAGGTATTAACCTATGCTTTTGCTCTCGAAACCATTGAAAATGTGAAAGTTGATTCGGTTCACAA
>REDS01000133.1 GCA_007693395.1 Balneolaceae bacterium
CTTTAATCTTTGGATAATCTAAATGAATATTCTGCTACTAATCTTCTTTAGTCTTCATTTTGTAATTCCTGACACTGAACGGGAAATACTCGATTTAAGTGAGGACTTGATAGCACAACATACCGTTTATTTTGACATTCATGTTGGAGCTTTCATCGGTGCAGATTCCTTGATCGCCTCATTGGAACAAGCCCATTTTGTCGCATTAGGAGAGTTACACAACCGAACCAGGCTCGGCGAATTAACAGAAGCGTTGTTACACACGCTGGAGCCTCATGGATTTAATCACTTTGCCGTTGAAACCGGGCCTTACTCTGCCCGAAAACTGCAAAAGCTTATTCGAGCAGGCAAACCTGAAGTATCCGCGTTTTATGCAACATATTCATCTCGGTTGTATGACATTATCCCCATACCCTTTTTTAAAGGTCAAACCGATCTGCGTTTTCTTTCCGCCGCCGATTCACTGGGCTATGAACTTTGGGGGCTGGATCAGGAATTCTACTTTTCTTACGCCTATCTGATTGATGAGCTTGCGGCTTTGGCGGGCGAATCTATTACCCGAAATCAGCTAAGGCTCCATAGGAAATTGACGCGCAAAGTATCCAGGTTGGATAGGCGTAATCAGTTCAGGGAATTATTCATTAGCAGCTTCCATCGTAGTTGTCGCCTTAAAAACGATGCTGATTTTCAGGCGTACCTGCAAAGTTTTGCGAGCTCCGACGACCCCGATATTCAGCAGATTTCAGACGCTCTTCAAAAGACAATGGAAATTTACTGCATGGCTGAGAAGGGCCACGCCAGCGAACCTGTTCGAATCAACTATTTCAAAGAAAATTTCAATCGCAATTTTGAAGAGTCCTTGCAAGCAATCCAGGAACCCAAAGTCTTTCTCAAAATGGGCTCTTTTCATATGGGGCGCCAACGTAGCCCATTGAATCTCTATGATATTGGTAACCACATACATCAATTGGCTGAATCTCAAAACCAGTCTTCAGTTCATATTTACTATTTGAACCGGTTTTTTAAAGGCAAGGACATGAAAGGCCAACGGGGATGGGAAAGCTCTGAGCGATTCTTAAGCGTAGGTGACCGGGAGAAATGGTCATTAACAGACCTCCGCCCTCTGAGAGAGCAATTATTAAACGGCACATTGCATGGAACTGACTGGGAAGTGCGGGTGATTCAGAATTATGACTTCATCATTATCGCCCCTGAAGATGATTGGGTTAAAAGACATTGGTGATTGATAATCTTTAGATTGGAACAAGAGTCTATAGATGAAGTCAAGGTATAAAAAAGCAAATCAAGCGGACGCGTTTGTAGCTAATTGGCTAAGTTCAAAGACTTAGCTGCGTCGCTTATTTGCCAGACCGTTAATGGCACTTTACAGTTATACCTGTCTGAAAGTTAAAGTCCCGTTTCTTTTGTTATATTATATGTAATGACAGATCAGAATTATGAGTAACCTCGAAAACATAAAAAAGAAAATCAGACCGATTCTTAAAAAGTACGGCATAAAAAAAGCCGGAATCTTTGGATCATCGGCGCGAGGTGAAACTGTAGTGAATGATCTGGACCTGCTTGTTAAAATCGATAAAAAGATCAGCCTGCTGGAGTTTATTGGTATTCAGCAGGAATTAGAGGATGAATTGGGCATGAAGGTTGATCTTGTTGAATATGACGCTATCAAGCCGGCTTTGAAGGATGATATCCTAAGGGAAGAAGAACCTGTGATATAAGTAAGAGAAAACCTGCCGTTTATCTTCAGGATATTTTAGAGAGCATTGAACACATCCAAAGATTTCTTGATGGTGTTTCTGAAGATGATTTTTATGAAAATGTAGAAAAACAGGATGCTGTTCTGCGAAGGCTTGAAATTATCGGGGAGGCTTTAAAGCATCTGCCTGATGGAATTCGAGATAATCATCCCGATATTCCATGGCGTCAGATTGCCGTAATGAGAGACATCATTATTCATGAGTATTTTGGCGTCACTTTAGACATGATTTGGGTGGTTGCCACAGAAGATATTCATGATCTGAAAGCAAAAGTTGAAGAGATCATTGAATCAAACAAATAAACGAGTCGGTAATTAACCATGTGTATCACTTCGTGTGCAAACGATGAGTGTGCGAACGGTTTGAGGTTGGTTGCTAAGACTTCAGAGATCAGACCCGCCGCACAACCGCCGAACCGTTATGTTTACAAAAAATCTTGTAGAATCAGGATGTAGCTGAAAAATAAAAAACTCCTTATCAGCCTTTTAATTACGGTTGTATTTATTACTGTATTCATAACACTCTGGAAAACGGGGAAAGATGAAGTCTACTATTTATGCAGTAATTTCTCGGTTGATGAAACCAAATCTAATGTAATCAGGCAATTGGAAACAGCTAATCTGTCTGGCTATACACACAAAATTGGTGTAAATGGATCAACTATTGTGTTCAGTAGTCGGCTCTTTTTTGTTACAAATCAATGTATTATCGAGTTAGATAAAAGTAAAAAAGTTGTGTTTGTAAACTATAAGTAAATCTAACAGTACTTACAGATGAACTCGAATACGGCATGGATCTTTAATCTTAGTATTGATACAGTTGTGGAAATAATCGAAGAGATCATAGAGGGAATTGAAATTGTTTTTCCAACCCGGGCTACCATATAACAAAACACAATCGAATTGATAATTTATTGATATGTGTTTGTTCGAAAAATATTCCTGATATTAATGGAAATTCAATTAAACATGTAGAATCATGAGTAACACAGTAGAATTCACAGACAGTAATTTTTCAGAAGAAGTAGAAAAGTCCAGCACACCCGTATTGGTTGATTTTTGGGCGGAGTGGTGCGGCCCCTGCAGAATGGTTGGACCCATTGTTGACGAGCTTGCCGGTGAGTATGATGGCAAAGTAAAAGTTGGCAAGGTTAATGTAGATCACAACCCTGAAGTGTCCGTTAAATATGGCATCCGCAGCATTCCTGCATTGATGATTTTTAAGGACGGTGAAGTTGTGGATCAGATTATAGGTGCTGTGCCAAAAACACACATCAAGAAGCAACTCGATGCACAACTTGCCTGATTTTTTAGATCTGCTATTACATTTTTTTAAAAGCGATGGGTAACCGTCGCTTTTTTTTTGCCATAATAAAGCCTCTCAAACTCTTAACATTCGATAGATTTGACTGGCAGAGAAATTTCTTGCTCTTTTATTGCACAACAATATTTTACATAGACAGAAACTTTTAAACAGAACTAACTCTTATGTTTGTTCGTTATCGGGTTCTGTGTGCAAGATCTAACATCATCAACTAACATGGGTACAGTTACAAAACGTATAATAACATTTACAGTTATTTTTCTGGTTCTGGGTGCTCTCGCCTGGCCAAAGGTTCAGCCGTTATTCAGTTCGCCTGCAGAGGACGGAAGCCAGGGCGGGTCTCAATCATCGAACCGAACCCTGCAAGTAGAAGCTGTGGAACTCGATTATGAGACAATAGAAGACCGGATTCATTCAAGCGGAACAGTACAAGCCAATGAACTTGTTGAGCTTACCGCGGAGGCCAGCGGAATTATTACTGAAATTTTCTTTGAAGAAGGAAGAGAAGTTGAGAGGGGCGATCTGCTTGTAAAAATTAACGATAGTGAACTGCAGGCGCAAAAGCAGAGAGCTACCTACAGGCTTAATTTGGCCGAACAACGTGAGGAGCGCCAGCAACGATTACTTGAAAGAGGTGGTATTAGTCAGGACGATTACGATGCAACACTCAATGAAGTGAATGTATTACGGGCAGAGTTGCAGCTTATCGATGCGCAGATTGAAAAAACAGAAGTACGAGCTCCCTTTTCAGGATTGATCGGTCTGAAATATGTAAGCCGGGGTGCCTTTATCACGTCTGCAACAAGAATTGCATCATTATCTGAGGTTGACCCTGTAAAAATTGATTTCTCAATACCTGAACGATTTATACCAAGAGTGGATATTGGGGATCAAATTAACTTTACCGTGCAGGGTATTGATTCAACATTTACAGGAGATGTTTACGCCATCGAGCCGCGTGTTGATCCTGAAACAAGAACACTTCAAATACGTGCACTCAGTCAAAACGGTGATCGCTTGCTATTTCCCGGGGCTTTTGCAAACATCGTACTGATTCTGGATCAGATTGATGATGCTATAATGCTGCCAACCATTGCTATTGTGCCGGAACTGAATGCCCAAAAAGTTTTTGTATACCGGGATGGAAAGGTTGAAGAGTCGCGTATAAGAACCGGAATCAGAACCAGTGATAAGGTACAGGTTATTGAGGGGGTTTCTCATGGTGACATTATTCTTACAACAGGGTTATTGCAGGTGAGGCCAGGCATGGAAGTTGAAATTACAGAACTAAAGAAAACTTCTGAAATATGAGCCGTTTATCCTCACTAAGTATCCGCCGGCCGGTATTGGCCTCTGTAATGTCTATTGTAATTGTGCTATTTGGCATAATTTCATTTTTCTACCTGGGTGTTCGGGAATATCCCTCTGTAGACCCGCCCATTGTAACTGTAAGTACATCCTATGTTGGTGCAAATGCGGATGTGATAGAATCGCAGATTACCGAACCGCTTGAAGAATCGGTAAACGGTATTGCCGGTATTCGAACACTCACGTCGGTCAGCCGTGATGGCCAGAGCACCATCACTGTAGAGTTCGATCTGGAGATAGACCTCGAGGCAGCAGCGAATGATGTTCGCGACAGGGTTTCAAGGGCTCAGCGAAATCTCCCGCCGGATGCCGATCTGCCAACGGTTACAAAAGCGGATGCAGACTCTTCTCCAATTGTGTTTCTAAACGTAAACAGCGACCGCAGAAATCTCCTTGAATTAACCCAGGTTGCTGAAAATATTTTCAAAGAGCAGCTGCAAACCATTCCCGGAGTTAGTGAAATACGGATTTGGGGAGCCCGCCAATACTCTATGCGTTTGTGGATGGATCCGCTGAAACTGGCCGCATATCGCCTCACTCCGCTCGATATTCAACAAGCCCTGGATCGTGAAAATGTAGAATTGCCATCAGGTAGAATTGAAGGGATGGTTACAGAACTGTCTGTAAGAACAATGGGCCGTTTAACCACACCTGAAGAGTTCGATGACCTGATCATCGTGGAAGACCAGGGAAGAAAGATTCGATTTGGTGATATAGGGTATGCGGAACTTGGCGCTCAAAATCAGCGCACGGTGCTTAAACGAAATGGTATACCCATGGTTGGGGTAGTGGCTATACCACTGCCTGGGTCAAATCAGCTTGCTATAGCCGAAGAGCTTTTTGTTCGCCTTGATAGAATTGAGCGCGACCTCCCTGAAGATATCAATGTTGCTGTTGGATTTAACACAACAGAGTACATCCAGCAATCGGTTAATGAGGTGCAGCAAACCGTGTTTATTGCCCTGGCTTTGGTAATTGCGGTCATTTTTCTCTTTTTACGTGACTGGCGCACCACTCTGATTCCGATTATTGTAATCCCGATCGCACTGATTGGAGCCTTTTTCATCATGTATGTTGCAGGATTTTCCATCAATGTTCTCACCATGCTTGCCATTGTACTGGCCATCGGGCTTGTGGTGGATGATGCCATTGTAGTTCTTGAGAATATTTATGCAAAAATGGAGCAGGGCCTGCCAACCATAGAGGCCGGAATATTGGGTGCAAAGGAGATTTTCTTTGCCGTAGTGGCTACGTCACTTGCACTGGTTTCCGTATTTATGCCCATTCTTTTTCTTGGCGGAACCACAGGGAGATTATTCCGTGAATTTGGAGTTGTAATTGCAGGAGCGGTCATAATATCATCGTTTGTGGCACTTACACTTACGCCAATGCTTGCAACTAAAATTCTGTCGAAAGGTGCAGAGAAGAATCGATTTTATGAGATGACAGAGCCATTTTTTGTTTGGCTGAATAATATTTATAAATCATCTCTTGAATCATTTATGAAAGTACGATGGATGGCCTTTGTTATTTTGATTTTTTCAAGTGGTTTGATCTATCTCCTGTTTGTAAATCTTCCGCAGGAACTTGCCCCGATGGAAGACAGGGGGCAAATGAGAGTAGTTGCTACAGCCCCTGAGGGAGCCTCATTTGAATACATGGACAATTACGTAGACAGAATGATTGCTGAGGTACGGGAGAATGTACCGGAGCTTTTCGCTATGAATACGGTAACATCTCCGGGATTTGGTGCTGCAGGATCGGTTAATTCTGCATTTGGGTTTGTAACTCTTGTAGATCAAAGAGAACGTGATCGCTCACAGCAGGAAATTGCCGATCAGCTGACAGGAATCCTTGGAAACTTGTCCGGTGCTCAGACTTTTGTTGCACAGCCTCAATCGATTGGGGGCAGGGGAGGAGGTTTGCCTGTTCAATATGTGCTGCAGGCACAGACGCTGGAACAGCTTGAGGAAGTTCTGCCTGATTTTTTAAGAGCGGCTAACCAACATCCAACATTCTCTTTTGCTGATGTAAACCTGAAATTTAATCAGCCTGAATTACGCGTTGAAATCGA
>REDS01000142.1 GCA_007693395.1 Balneolaceae bacterium
GCGTGAATATATCCACTGTACATGGTGAATTGCCCGATCCGATAAAGAAACATTTTAACGTCGATCAGGGCTGGTTTTGGGCCGGGGGATTATCCCTTGTCATACATCCTGAAAGCCCTATGGTGCCTACTGTACATGCCAACTTTCGCTATTTCGAGCTTTACGAAGATGAGCAGATGGATTCCCGCGTTGATGCCTGGTTTGGTGGCGGTGCAGATCTAACACCTTACTATCTGTGGGATGAGGACGCCATACTTTTTCACTCGGCACTTAAAACCGCCTGTGATAAACACGGCGATGATTTATATCCACAGTTTAAAAAACAGTGTGATGACTATTTTTTCAACAGCCACCGTGGTGAAGCTCGCGGAATCGGGGGGCTCTTTTTCGATTATCTCCGGCCGGATGAAGAGCGATCACTTGAACAGTGGCACGCTTTCACAAAAGATGCCGGAAATGCATTCCTTGAAGCGTATCTGCCCATTGTAAAACGGCGAATGGATGAACCGTACAATGAAAAGCAGAAATACTGGCAGGAAATCCGCCGCGGGCGATATGTTGAATTTAACCTAATCCATGATCGCGGCACTCTTTTTGGACTAAAAACGAATGGCCGAATCGAATCGATCCTCATGAGCCTCCCGCCAACTGTCCGGTGGGATTATGATTTTCATCCGGAACCGGGTTCAAGGGAAGAAAAGCTGCTTGAAGTGTTGAAAAGTCCGAGAGAGTGGGTTTGATCAACCGAAGTTCCAGAAAAATTTTGTATATGTATAAGCGGATTGAATTAATCCAAGGCTGGTTCAAGCGTCCGCTTGGACCCATATTCCACTTGTACAATTTAAGGCTATTGAAGGCACAAGCGGACGCTTGCGCCAGTGCAAGAGATACTTCTTATCCCTGCTACATTACTTCAGTTTTTCCGCAAGCTCATCGATGGATAAACCCTGCATTACAGCATTGAAGTTCGAAAGATCTTTCGGCAGAATAATCCGGTTTTCTTCTTTGCCTAAGCCGCTCAGTACAGTGAGATATTTCTCTTTCAGCTGAAGCTGCATCGCTTCCGTTCCGTTAGGCTGCGACAGGGCATCTGCAATCTGCTCGATCGAAATTGCTGTAGCTTCAGCAATAGCTTCAATTTCGTTCGCCCAGCCTTCCGCCTCATTGATTCTTCGCTGCATCTCTGCTTCAGAAATATTTACAATTTCGGCACGGCGACCCTGCGCATCATTCACGTTGGAATCTCTAACACCTTCCGATCGTGCAATAACCGCTCGTCGTTCCCGCTCGGCTGTCATCTGCCGCTCCATAGCATTTTGGACCGTTCTCGGAGTGTTGATATTTTTGATTTCGTATCGGTGAACTTTTATTCCCCAAAGACGCTCTACTTCACTGAGCACGGAAACCACTTCCTGGCTCATTTTTGCTCGCTCTTCAAACGTTTCATCCAGATCCATCTGTCCAATAACTGACCGCGTGGTTGTTTGAGCCAGCTGCACCGAAGCATACCGGTAATCGGTTACGCCATAGCTTGCATTCACAGGGTCCATCACACTCAGGTAGAGAACACCATCCACCTCTACCTTTACATTATCTTTTGTAAAACACTCCTGAGGTTCCACTTCGATGGTCTCTTCCCGCAGATCCTGCTTATAAACTACCTTATCCACAAAAGGAATAAGTGCGTGGAAACCCGGTCCAAGTGTTTTATGATAGTTTCCCAGTCGCTCTACAATGTGTGCGTACTGATTGGGCACCAATCGAATAGCTTGCAAAAATTTAAACACCAGATAGATCGCAAACAGTGCAAGTAAAATCTGGCTGACTGTATTTAAAAATTCCATTAGTTCGCCCCCTTAGATGTTGAAGTTTTTACGGTTTGTCTGCCTGTGGTGTGATCACTTACGGTTGCAACACCCTCAAAAAAGGTTTTGAGATTGGCAGTTTCAACAGGTAATACCGAAACATTGGTATTTTGGATAATTTTGCCAAACTGGTTGATGTACTGCTCTACAAGTTTTGTCTGAACAGCGAGAGATCCGCCCGGCTTTTCAATTGCCTGTGCAACTCTGCGAATTCCATTTGCAGTTGCTGTGGCCACCAATTCAATCTCTTTTGCGCGGCCTTTCGCTTCATTGATTCTGCGCTGCCGTTGTGCTTCTGATACCAGAACCTGGCTCTGCTGCTCACCTTTTGATTCATTGATACGCGCTTCCCGCTGACCTTCCGAACTGGTGATGTCGGCACGTTTCTGGCGCTCAGCCTCCATCTGCTTCTCCATGGTATCCACAATTTCGTTTGAGGGACGAATATTGCGAATCTCATACCTCAGCACTTTCACACCCCATGGGTCGGCCGCTTTGTCGATCTCCTGCACAATATTTTCATTCATCTTTTCGCGCTCAGAAAATGTGTCATCAAGCGAAATCTTACCAATTTCACTCCGCATTGTGGTTTGGGCAAGATTAATCGCAGCGGCTTTGTAGTTCGAAATACCGTAACTCGCCTTATGCGAATCCATCACCTTCAGGTAGGCAATTCCATCCACTGTTACTTCAATATTATCTTTTGTAATACAGGTTTGGCTGGGAACATCAATTACCTGTTCCCGCATCTCCTGGTGATAGGCTGCCCGGTCAACAAATGGAATGAGAAAATGAAATCCCGGTTTCAGTGTTTTTTTGTACTTACCCAAGCGTTCCTGTATAACTTCTTCCCTCATTTCTACAATGATGAAAAGCCGGGTTAGGATGAAGTAGAGAAATACGATAAAAAGTAGTAGTCCTGTCCACATGGTCAGTTTTTATCCTTTTGTTTAGTTGATTGATCCATGGGTTCGTAGGCATCAATTGCCTCTACCACCCATGTAGTGTTTTCCCGATATCGGATGGCTACCTGACGGCCTGCAATAACGCGGCCTTTCATAGAGCGGGCATTCCAGGTAGCACCATCAAACCGAATGCGTCCGCTGTTATCATCTTCGTTCAGATCGCTCACAACCGTGGCAACCTGATCCATTGCTTCATAATCTTCATCTGCAATTTTGGTAAAGGTATCAGATTTGAAATATTTTTTGATGAATGGCCGTATGGCGATGGTTAGCCCAATGGATGTAAGCAGCCATGCTGTGATAGCCCATACAGGATCACCCAGCAGGCCGAGGAAACGCAAAATACCGATACTTACACCGCTAATGCCCAGGAAGAAAGCAACTCCACCGGGCAAAGCAAATTCAAGCAGCATGAGTATCAGGCCACCTGCTAAAAATATCCACGTTAGTGTTTCTCCATCCATCACATTGCAATCTGCTGTTTATTGTTGGGATAGATAGCAAATTACAGAGTAAAAATCTCTCTTAATTTTTGATTTTATCTGATTTTTTCGAGCATTCAAAATCTATACCACTCATCGCCAGCTCCAGCAGAACTAAACGAACGTGGAGCGGCGCCCAAAAGTCTTAATGAGTAAGGCCTATACTAAAGTTCTCGACAGGCATGTCTGCCGGCGAGGCAGGGTCGAATTGACGGGGTGAGACAAGCACGAACTGATCATAAGATGTATGTCTTAACAAATTCTTTTCTCATAAAAAAGTCTATTATTAAAAACCTCCAAACAACCTTTCCTAGTAAACTCTACGATACCTTTTGGTGCATTTGAATCTGGAAAATAGTTGTAAACTTTATGTATCTGGCCTTCATTATAGTACAAAATACTCAATATTTTATTTCCATCTACATACGATGAAACATTTTTTAGATTACCGTTGGATAAAAATTTATAGTGATTACCATCTGGTAACCCTTCCTTCATTTTTGCTATTAATTTTATTGTGCCATCTAAATTATACTCTCTATAATTACCATGTAAAAGACCTTCATGATACTGTTTCACAGTTTTGATGTTACCATTTTCATAATAGTCTATGCAGGTGCCGTGCTCCTTACCATTTTTATAGTACCCTTTCACTTTTACATGACCATTTTTGTAATAAATTTCATATTCGCCATGCATTTTCCCATTTTTATAAAGAACTTTAGCCTCAACTGATTGATTTGGAAAATACATAAATGATTCACCATGTGCTAAACCATCTTTCATTTGTGTAGTCACCCAAATTGTACCATCGGCGTAATACGCAACTTCTTCTCTTATTACAGCATCATTTTTTGTATTGAATAATTGCATTTTAAAATAATATATTTAACCCTGATTACTATCCTTTATTTACAACTTCACCAATCATCTATTAGGTATATGATTCATGAAGAGTTGATAACTGTTACGAATGATTTTCTAATTACCTTACAAAATCAGATTCAATGTGTATCACTCATCTTCTAATTCTGTTATATATAAGTAATACCACCTCAGTTAAAATATCTCATCATCAACAAGAGTGTGTTCTGTATAGTGAATAATCTGTTCAGTATCAGGAATAGTTAGCAGAGAAGACGAATTGGATTGGTTTCTGAGGCCTTTCGGTACCCGACAAAAAAATGGCGCAAGCATTTTCCACCTGCGCCATTTAGCCATGTTACAAAAAGGTTACGTTTATTTTATTAGTGTTAATTTTTTAGAAATAACCACACTACCTGCCTGCAGGCGGTAGATGTACACTCCGCTCGACAGATTGGTGGCATCGAAGGTTACCGTATGCGTGCCTGCTGCTACCTGCCCTTCTACAAGGGTGGCTACTTGCCGGCCGGTCATATCGAACACGTCAAGGCGAACATCGCTCTGCTGCGGCAGCTCATAACGTATCTGTGTGGCCGGGTTAAACGGGTTTGGATAGTTCTGGCTCAGCCTGTATTCGGATGGCACTACATTCGTATCATCAATCCCTTCCCGTGTGGTAATCATAAACCGGTTCTCCACCGATGCCTTGGCTTTTTGCGGAGCCGTAAAACAGCTGTTCTCAGCTCTCTTTGCCACCTGGTTGATTCGGAATGTGTACTCCATGCCATCGTCAATCAGCACACGGTCTCCGGTCTGCAGGTCGTGAAGGTAGAGCTCCGCTCCGGCGGGCAGCAGCATATCGGTTGCACGGATGGTGTAGGTGCCCGCACGGGTTACCTCTGCGATAACCGGTATCTGAAGTTCCTCATGAGCTGAGGGGAAGCGCCCAATATCGTACATCTGCCCATCCTTCAGGGAAGAGAGCACCGAATAATCGCTTTCAAATGACAGTAACTGAATCACATCACCGGTTGTTTTGGTGAAAGAGCCGGCCTCAGCAAATTCCAGCCACATGGAACTGCGTAATTCCTCGCCTTCTATTTCCAGGCGCACAAAATCGGGACGATCTTGCTGCTTGCCTACAAACGTGCCACCGGTGGTTTTTGCAGTTTCAGGGAACTCAACACTCGGACTGGAGGCAGAAGATACATTCTGTACCACAAATCCCTGGCCGGGGGCAATAAGCCCATCGGTGATGTCACCATTGGAACCGTTGTACGAAAGCCAATTCCCGGTATTTCGATCATACACCCAGGCAATCTGTTCAACCTCATTTCGAGTGAGCTCATTAAAGTCTATGGTGGCCTTGTAGGGATTGCCCAGCATACTAAAACCATTGGCATCAGAAGTTGTGCCTTCAGGTGTGCCAAGGTTTACAGTTACAGGAGATTCATGATCTATATCCGAACCATCAAACTCTGCTATTTTCGGGAAACCGGCCGAAGAGGGATTGTTGTACTCATCTTCATCAAATACAGATATAAGCACTCCGGTACCTGCAGGGATTTCCACACTCAGATCAGAAACCGGCACCCATGCAGTGCCATCAGAGTTCATCGTAAATACATTGGGATCGCCAAAGCCATTAGCACGATCACCTGTAGCGCCCTGCGTCCACAGGCCGCCGAAATCGGAACCGTTGGTTCTAAATCTTGCGAAGAATTCTGCGTACGTTTCTCCCGCAATCGGTGAGGATAGCGTACGCCAGCATGGGCCATCGGTTATTTCTATGGTAAAGGTTGACTCCAGATTGGTCAGGTACAGCGTTGCCGTGGCGCAGGCCTCGGGGGTGCCGTCATCACATACCTCGTACGCAATGACCGCCGTGCCCACAAAATCAGGCTCGGGCTCCCAGATGTAATCGCCGGTGGCCGGGTCAAGGGTCAGCGTGCCAATCACCTCTCCATCCTGCTCAATATCAATTTCTGTTCCCGCTGTCGGGGCTGTATCGGGCGTACCATCACCGTTGGTGTCTATGAACGTTACTGTTTGCGTGTCGCCCTCAGGATCAAAATCGTTATCGAGAATGTTGCCATCAAGCGTTTCTCCCTGGCTGCCCAGGTTGGCATCGTCGTTGGCAAAGGTCTGGTTGCCCACATCCGGCACCACCGTAATGGTCAGCGTGGCATCGTCGCTCAGCTCGTCCGGGTCCTCAATGGTGTACTCCACAGGTACATCGCCGGTAAAGCCCGGCTCCGGATCAAAGGTCCAGGTGCCATCGCTATTCAGCGTAATCTCACCCGCTTCATTTTCATCTTTATCGAATACCGTAACAGTGGCCGGTG
>REDS01000189.1 GCA_007693395.1 Balneolaceae bacterium
TTATAAAACTGATAATTATGAAAATTACACACAAAAACCCCGGAACTATTTTTCTCTCCATGTTCCTTGCGGCAGGCCTTTTGTTTTTCAGCGCCTGCGGTGACGCTGATGAACAGGATCTGAGAACTGACGGCCCTGAGCAATTAACCGATGAAGAACTTCTCGACAAAGTTCAATATGCAACGTTTCAATACTTTTGGGACGGCGCCGAACCCAACTCCGGCATGGCGCGTGAGCGTTATCATGTTGACGGGGAATATCCACAGGATGACAAAAATGTAGTTACTGCCGGCGGATCAGGTTTTGGCCTGATGGCAATTATTGTGGGAGTCGAGCGAGGGTTCATCACAAGAGATGAAGCCGTTGACCGATTCGAACGGATCGTAGGTTTTCTGGAAGAGGCCGACCGTTTTAACGGATTATGGCCCCATTGGATCTACGGCGAAACCGGAGATGTGCGGCCGTTCAGCCAGTACGATGACGGTGCGGACATTGTGGAAACAGCATTTCTTGTACAGGGATTATTGACCGTACGCCAATATCTGCGCGATGGCACCGACAGAGAACAAGAGATCGCCGACAGAATTGACACGATGTGGCGTGAGGTAAACTGGAACTGGCACACCAAAGACGGTGAAGATGACGTACTTTACTGGCACTGGTCACCCAATCACGGCTGGCACATGAACCATCCGATATTAGGATATGACGAATGTATGATCGCCTATATCCTGGCAGCTTCATCACCCACCTACCCCATCGATCCCGCCGCATACCATGAAGGCTGGGCCCGGGGCGGCGATATTGTAATGGAAGACCATGAAGCTTACGGTTACTCACTGCCCCTGAGGCATAACGGAGCCGAAGAGTACGGCGGCCCGCTGTTTTGGGCACACTACTCCTACCTGGGGCTCGATCCGCGAAACCTGGAAGACCAATATGCCAATTACTGGGAAAACAACCGCCACCACTCCCTCATTCAGTATGAATATGCCAAAGAAAATCCACTTGGCCACGAAGGTTACGGAGAAGATCTGTGGGGTTTAACGGCAAGCTATTCGGTTGTCGGTTACACGGCCCACCAGCCGCACAACAACGATTTGGGAGTTATCACACCAACGGCTGCCCTATCATCCTTCCCCTACACTCCTGATGAGTCCATGAAAGTAATCCGAAATCTTTATGAAAACTACAATGAAGAAACATTTGGCAAATTCGGTTTTTATGATGCATTCAGCATTCAGGACGATTGGTTTCCGCAGCGATATCTGGCTATTGACCAGGGGCCAATCGTTGTTATGATAGAAAATCATCGTTCGGGTTTGCTTTGGGATCTGTTTATGTCGAGCGAAGAGATTCAGGACGGGCTTGACAAACTTGGCTTTACTTATTGAGCCAAAGTGCTTTAGCAGAAAGCAATTTTTTTACTGCCTGACCTGATTATTCAGCCGTTAAAATTCCCCTGCAAAAATTCAGGGGAATTTTTTTTGTAAAATTTTCATCAAAAAGATTTTTTGCCATCACTATCAACACATAATCTAATGTAAAATTGATGTTAAATTTTGCACACATCTTTCAGACACATTATTCCGATATTAATTAACAACTTTTATATAAATAAATAATAACTATTTATGGTAATTTATTTGTATTATTTCTGAAAGTTAGGCCAAAAATGGTTTACAAAAATTTGCATAGAAAGCAGGTGATATTTCATTTTATTTTGCATTTTTTTTGCATTTAAATCATTTATTTATGATCATACAAATAGGCTCTTTTGACATAGGAGGGCTTTACAATACCTAAATTTATAATGAATGAGGATTAGAATATGTTGAACAAGATACCAAAACAGCTTTTGCTATTGCTCACGCTTCCATTGCTGTTGGGATTTAGCTCACTTGCTGCTCAGGGCATTACCGTTAGCGGTGAAGTTACTGATTCAGACGACGGCTTGCCTATACCCGGTGTGAACATACTGGTTGTTGGCACAGATGATGTAGGTACAGTCACCAATATTGATGGTGAATATCAATTAACAGTTCCTGAAGGCTACACGGAATTACAGTTTTCTTATATCGGATATCAAACGAAAGTGGTTGCGATTGAAGGAAGAGAAGTGATTAACGTAACCATGGAAATGGCCACTGTTGCAGGCCAGGAACTGATTGTGATCGGTTATGGACAAGCAAGGTCCATGGATTTAACGGCACCCATTTCTACCATTACAGCCGAAACCATTTCCAGAAATGTGGGCACAAATGCCATTTCGGCCCTGCAGGGATCTGTACCTGGCATGCAGGTTACCAATGTCGGTTCACCGGGAGCAACCCCGCAAATACGGGTTCGCGGAATTGGCTCTATGCAGGGAGCAGATCCGCTCTACGTGGTGGACGGAATGTTTTATAACGATATTAACTGGCTTAACCCGACCGATATCGAATCGATCTCCGTACTGAAAGATGCTTCTGCAGCATCAATTTATGGGGTACGTGCCGCCGGCGGTGTCATAATGGTTTCAACCAAACAGGGAAGCCGCGATGAGGGTGTTGTTATTGAATATGACGGATATGCCGGTTTTAATACGACCAGCAACCTGATGCAAATGGCCAATACCGAACAGTACTCAACCATGCTGATCGAAGCAGGTATCGCAAGCCGGTTACAGGGGTCTGTTGATCTCTGGGGAGGCCAGCCTTTTACACATAACGGCCAGCAGTACACTATTCCTGCCACAGATACGGACTGGTACGGAGAACTGCTGGGTTCAAGAGGCGGATCAGCACCGATTATGAACCACTCGCTTTCGGTACGAGGCGGAACAGATCGCACAACATACCATGTAGGCGGAAGTTACACCGGTGAAGACGGACTGCTACAGGATACGGAGCACAGATGGCAGCGAATTAATGTACGCTCGAATATAAACTTTATGCCATACGACTTTCTTGATCTTGGGGCCAGCTTTAATCTGAATCAGACCCGAACTGATAACCAGGCCAGCGCCTGGGGAGGCATGTACCACGCCGTGCCAACCATTCCCGTTCGAAATTCGGAAGTAGAAGACGATTTTGCCGGTGTAGTTGATGCAGGGTATAATGTAGGGCCTGTTAACAATCCGGCTGCTTTCATTCACTTCAGCCAGGGGAATTGGAATTATAACAGATCACTTAACCTCGATTATAACGCTTTTGCAAATATTCGGTTCTTGGGTGATGACAGGCTGGAATTGCGTTCACAGTTCAGCCACAGTATAGGCAGGGGCGACAGCAGAAATTACAGTCCCCGATATCATATTGATGACAAGCTCAGAAATGACAATTCAAGCTTGAGCAGAAATTTCAACAATTCAAGTACCATGCACCTGGACAATATTCTTACCTACAGAGACAGTTTTAGCTCTCATAACCTTACTCTTATGGCCGGAAATTCGATCCGTATGCAAAGAGGCTTTGGAATGGGTGGATGGGCAGCCAATGTTCCGGGCGGACAGGAGCATTATCTCTACTTCGGCAATGCTGAAGATGCGTCTCCCGAAAACTTCTCCGTAAGCGATCACGGTTCTACTGAAGTTGGTGCATCCTTCTTTGGCAGAATGATGTATAACTACAGCGAACGCTACATGGTAAATGCCACGATGAGGGCCGACGGAACCGACAAATACACGCAAACATGGGGTTATTTCCCGTCGTTTGGTGTAGGCTGGATGGTTTCTGAGGAAGATTTCATGAGAGAGCAAACCTTGTTTGACGAATTGAAAATTCGCGCAAGCTGGGGGCGGTTAGGTAATAACAATGTACCCAGAGAATCGGGTACCCGGGAAATTTCAACCGGTACAGGTGTTTCTTACGCTTTTGATAATCAATGGGCAACCGGATACCGTCCGAGCGTTTTCTTTAACACACTGGTTTGGGAGCTTACCGATGAGTACAATGTCGGTATTGAACTTTCAACACTGGACTACAGGCTGTCTGCCGAGATCGACTGGTTTAGAAAAATTACCAAAGATGCTGCCATCTGGACAAGCAACCTGATGGGCGGCGGCGGTTTGATACGAAACCAGGGTGAAATTTTGAATACCGGATTTGAGTTTCTCGTAAACTGGCGTGACGAGGCCGGAGCAGTTGGTTACAACATCAGTGCCAACCTGAGCACCCTCCACAACGAAGTTCTTGACCTTGGTGGCGAACCTTATATCCAGGTTGGATCTACTCAGCCATACAGGTCCGAACCCGGACATCAGCTCTACTCATGGTATGGCTATGTGGTTGAAGGAGTTTATCAGAACCAGCAGGAAATCGAAGATCATCTCAACACAGATATTCATTCTTCGGTACGCCCTGGGTTTTTACGCTTTCAGGATGTAAACGGCGACGGAATTATTGATGAGAATGACCGCCAGCACCTGGGTGCCAACCTCCCGAAATTTACTTACGGCGGCCAGATACAATTGGAATACAGAAATTTCGATTTCAGCACCTCAATCTACGGTGTGTATGGGAACAAGATTTTCAATTCTCTGAGAGGCGGAAGAAGCCATCACGGAGATTACAATTTTGAAGTGGATCTGTACGAAAACCGATGGACAGGCGAAGGTTCAACCAACTCCTATCCATCAGCCGAAGGATTGCTGCACGCCTGGAACATGAATAACCTGAACACTTTCCTCGTTGAGGACGGTTCATTTTTCAGAATTCAGAACATTACCCTTGGTTATACTTTCCACGATTTGATTCCGGGAAGCGAAACCGGTTCCAGTGTTCGGTTCAGGGTTACAGCACAAAATCCATTTACCACATTTAAGTTTAATGGATTTACACCTGAAGTTGGCGGTGTAGGGTCAGCAGGCGGTATGAACCCCATCCCGCAGAGCTTTACGGTTGGCGTAAACATTACTTATTAAATTTAAATGTATAAATTTATATAGATTATGAAGAACTTAAAATTATTTAAACATATAGCAGTAATGTTTACGTTACTCTTATCATTACTTGTTATGAACAACTGCTCGGATTTTTTGAATAATCCGATTGAGGGACAAGTTCCCGTAGATGATATCGACTATACCGATGATTCAAGAATGTATGAACCCGTTGCCTCTGTGTATGCGCAGGCAGCAGGTAATACACTTGCTCACTGGTCCAATCAGGCCATGCTGAGATTCAGAAGTGATTTTGTATTCAAAGCGGGCCATGCCGGCGACCAGCCGATTATGGAAGATATTCAGGATTTCCAGTACGAAACCATGAGAAACGCCTGGTTTGTAAACAACCTCTGGACACAGCATTTCGGCCTGATTCGTGATGCGAATGCATCCCTGCAGGAGCTGGAACTGTTCGGCGAACACACTACCGATACAGCCAGACTTAATCAGTATATGGCCGAAGTGAGATGGTTCAGGGCATTAGGCTACTGGAGGATGATGCGCTTTTATGGTGACGTACCCTACTACAATGCGGAAACGATTGCAGCCGAACTCAGGCTATCCCCCCGCGACGAAGTTTATGAATACGTTGTCAGCGAGTTAACGGAGATATTAGACCATCTGTCTGACGAACATCCAAGCCGGATGTCTCCGCGCAGAGGGTCAGTTACAACCTGGGCTGCACATATGCTGCTGGCAAAAATAGCTGCTGATTTTCAGGATTATCAATCAATGCTTGAACACTCTCAGGCTATCGTTCAGAGTGGACTGTTTTCACTCTATCCTGATTATTATGAGCTTTTCAAATATGCCGGACAGCTTTCCGATGAGAACATTTTCGAGCTTCAATTTACCGACTTTGGTACTTCGGACGGACCACTTGGCGGCAACATCGACCAGTACTACGTTTTTGACGGAATAAAGCAGTCAGGTGGCACCAAGTATGACGGGAGCGGATTTACCGGCGGCTGGGGATTTTCCATGCCTGCCCAGAAATATCTCGACCTGATGGAAGAACGGGAAGAGGGCATCCGGTATGAAACCACCATCATCGATCAAAACACAGCCACGGCTGAGGGAGATTCAATCGGCCACATTCCTGCTGATTTGCAGGATCTTTTGGATCGATACAACAACGAAGGGCGTGGTGTTGCTGAATCTTACTTCTTTAAAACATACATTCCATATGTTGATCAGACTCCCGGAAGACACCGATTTGGTGGCTTTAACAATGTGAGAATGTTCAGATATGCCGAAGCACTGCTGCTTTATGCCGAAGCGCTGATTCACATAAACGGGCCTGGCGCCGGTGATGCTTACATCAACGAAGTACGAGACCGGGCCGGGATGCCTCCAATCTCAGGAGCAACCATAGATGACATCATTGATGAACGGGCTGCTGAGCTGACCTTTGAGTGGGGCGCCGACAGGTTCTTTGACCTTGTTCGCCTCGACAGAGCAGAAGGAACCATACCATTTTTCCGGAGCGGTGAACACGAGTTCTTCCCGATACCGGTTGTACAGATTGACTTGCAGCCGGGATTGGCAGAACCTCCTGTACCGGGAATTCAACCACCAACACCGTAGCTTAATA
>REDS01000069.1 GCA_007693395.1 Balneolaceae bacterium
CTCGTTGATTATCAATATCTGAAAATTGTAAAATAAAAAAGTGCGGAAGTCAGGAGGATGTTACTGTTTTGAAACCAATGCAAATCGTGCCTGATCTAGTTGAACCTTCTTCTGAATTGGCTTCAGATTAACCCCAAAGTTCCGACGTTGGCGGGTGTACACCACGTTCATCATACGTCAGCTTAACAGAGCGGTCTTCGGCAAGTAATAGTGGGCCATCAAGATCAACTACCGACGCATTTTGTGCGAGAATGACGGCAGGCGCCATAGCGAGGGACGATCCTACCATGCAACCGACCATAATTTCAAAGCCAGCATAAATGGCATCTTTCTGTAAAGCAAGTGCTTCCGTAAGGCCACCGGTTTTATCCAGCTTTATGTTGATCATATCATACCGCCCTTTTAGTCCCGGAAGGCTCTTGCGATCGTGGCAAGACTCATCAGCACATACAGGAATGGGGCGGTCAATCTCACTCAATAGTTCATCGTGGCCGGCGGGCAGGGGTTGTTCAATCATAGAAACACCCAATTGCAGCAGGTATGGTGCCAGTTCCTTGTAAATCTCTGCCGTCCAGCCCTCGTTTGCATCAACAATAATATTGCTTTTTGGCGCACCTGACCTCACGGCTTCGAGGCGGGGAATATCATCCGGGGTGCCAAGTTTAATTTTTAACAACGGGCGGTGCGAATTTTCTGCAGCAGCAGCTTTCATTCGTTCCGGTGTATTGAGCGACAGGGTAAAGGCAGTAATTTTTGGAGCAGGTAACGGTAATCCTGCGAGTTGCCAAACGGGTTTTTGTATGCGTTTGGCTTCAAGATCCCACAGAGCACAGTCAACTGCATTTCTTGCGGCACCGGGTTTCATTAAACCTTGCAGCTCTTTTCGGTTAAACGAAGATGGCAATGAGAGGATGTCATTTTGTACGCTCTCCGGTGTTTCATCATATCGCAGATAGGGCACACATTCACCCTTTCCGGAAAAACCATCCGAAGTAATTGTAACAGTGATTACTTCTGCATGCGTACGCGATCCCCGCGAGATCGTGAAGAGATCTTTAAATGCAAACCTGTTTTTCTCTACGTTGATATTTAAATCACTCATGGCAGTTCTTGGAGTGCATCCACAAGGCGACCGGCACCGGTTTTATATGGATCAACAGCAGGTAATCCCATACGGTTTTCAACCTTATCAAGATACTCATCTGCTTCTTTATCGGTTAGTTCTGATGTATTGATGGATATGCCGATCACCTTACAATCCGGGTTTGCAATTTGGGCAGTTTGCAGTGATAAATCCCGCAGGGCTTCAAGTGATGGAAGTTGATAGCCGGGAATGCCACGCATATGTTCCCGGGTTGGTTCGTGGCACAGTATGAGTGCATCAGGTTGGCCGCCATGTATAAGGGCGAGTGAAATACCTGAAAATGATATATGAAACAGCGATCCTTGTCCCTCAATAAGATCCCAGTGATCTTCGTCATTGTTAGGTGTTAACCACTCAACTGCTCCGGCCATAAAGTCCGCAGGTATGGCATCTAAAGGGATACCCTCTCCGGTTATCAGAATTCCGGTCTGACCGGTAGCCTTAAATGTAGCCTTCAATTTTCTCCTGTGCATCTCTTTCTCCATAGCAAGAGATGTATACATTTTACCAACAGAGCAATCTGTTCCTACAGTGAGGCATCGTTTACCTGTGCGAGGTTCACCATTTGCAATAGGGTATTCCCGTTGAGGAATCCTTACATCAAACAACTGCCGTTGGTATTTATCAGCGGTGAACACAATGAGATGGTCGCGTTTTAGTTGTTGATGCAACCCGGATGCCAGGTCGAAGCCGTGTTCAAGTGCCTGAAGCAAAATCTCTTTCCAATTTTCTGAGATAGTGCCTCCGCGATTTGCTACACCAATAACAAAGGTTTGGGCACCGGCTTCTCGGGCTTCCATTAGTGTCATATCAGGAATGCCAAGGTCTGCATTACAGTCATTCATCCGGTATTGGGCAATTGCATATTCGGGCCGCCAATCACGAATGCCTCGTGCCACTTTTACAGACAGGGAGTCTGGAGCATCACCAAGAAATAGTAAATATGGGGTGTTAATCATGTAAATCGGTTTGAGCTGAGAATCGAACAGCGAAAATTATAGCAAGAAATACCAATATTTACTAACAAAGTTTTATTGTAAGCGCTTTTAAAACAGTAAATTGTCAGTTTTTCATCTCAATAAATCATAGTTGCTTACCTTTCAGAAGTACTTTCAACTAAGATTATCTTGACAGTGATGGGCGGTTTAGATGTGTAAAGCTATTCAACAACTACTTTTTTTTCGCTCACACTTTGAATGAACATTCATATGACGTGTTCAGTCATATGGTTCATGTTTAATCGAACTCTCGTAATTTATTAAAGGGCGAATACCCGCTTCCAGGCCCCGCAGTTCCGCAAGGCCACGCATTCTGCCAATCAGAGAGTAGCCGGGATTTGATGAAGCATTAAAATCTGAAAGCATTTTATGCCCGTGGTCTGGTCTCATGGGAATATTCAGATCCGTTCTGCCACTGTTCTTTCGCCGTATTTGTTCTTGAATCAGCGATCTCATTACTGCAGCCATATCCGTGCTGCCTGAAAGGTGATCGGCTTCGTAAAATGACCTGCTGCCTTCCTCAAGCTGTACATTCCTCAGATGTATAAAATGGATGCGGCTGCCAAAGTGATCAATCATTCCGGTTAGATCATTATCCGGTCGTGCCCCGAAGGAACCCGTGCAGAACGTGAGCCCGTTCGAAGGTGAAGGTACTGCATCAAAAAGGTGCAGCAGATCGTTTTCGGTGCTTACAATTCTGGGCAAACCGAAAAGCGGGAAGGGTGGATCGTCGGGATGGATGGCCAGCCGAACTCCGGCTTCTTCTGCAACAGGTACAATCTTCTCCAAAAATAAGATCAGATTCCGGCGAAGGTCATCTTCGGTGCACTCACTGTAGGTATCAATTTTCTTCTGAAATTGTGAGAGATTGTAACCCTCTTCTGAACCGGGTAAGCCCGCTATAATGGTTTTTGTAAGTGTATCTACCTGTGGTTCGGAAAGGTTTTCAAAGAGATATTTGGCATCAATCTGAACAGCGCCGGAATAATCATTTTTAGCATTTTTTCGCTTCAGAATGAACATATCGAACATGGCAAGTGCTGTTTCATCAAATCGAAGGGCTGTTGAACCATCCGGCATTTTGAAATTGAGATCGGTGCGGGTCCAGTCTAAAACGGGCATAAAATTGTAGCACACTACAGGAATTCCGCATTGGCCAAGATTCACTATCGATCGCTTGTAGTTTTCGATATACTTCTCAAATCGTCCGGTTCTTAATTTGATATCCTCATGAACCGGAACGCTTTCGGTAACCGACCAACGAAGGCCATTATCTTCAATGGCTCTTTTTCTTGCTGAGATTTCATTACCCGGCCAAACTTCGCCATTTGGAATGTGGTGAAGAGCCGTTACAATTCCCGTGGCACCGGTCTGTTTGATATCGCTGAGTAAAATCGGATCATCCGGGCCGAACCAACGCCAGGTTTGCTCTAACTGCATGGCTTAATTCCCCATTGCCATCTCTCTGGCCATCGTGGTAATGTAGTATTTGGTGATCATGTTTGGTACTTCCCACTCGGGTAGTGCGCCATCCTGCAGGTAGCCAAAATAGGCCTCAGCTACTTTGCCGAAATGCGCCTCGTGGCCAAGATAAAATTCATCGGGGATTTCCAGCACCCAGCCGTTTTCCGTTGTTTCATACTCTGTTCCGGGAAATTCGGACTGTAAATCGCTGATTGCACGCTGAAGATGTTCTTCAATTTCAGTACTGTTTGCGTTTTGAACCGGCTCAATAAATAATGTGCTTCTGTAGTTTTGCTCTGCGCCCTGCCTAATCACAAGATTGGTTTTAGTGCCTCTCATTACAGAATAATGAGTATCGTTACCACCCGGTGGTGCTTCATAGGCCCACTCAACGGAAACACGGACATGATGCCCCCGAAGTGTAAAATCTATTTCACCATTACTATACAGAGGCAGGTCTCCGTTCGTGAGCTGGTCCTGAAGATAATCGGGGAATTCAGTATGGCCGGTAATATTTTCGAACTGCTGCCTTGTAATTGTGGTTGGCCACCTGCGAGCATCAACCATCTCAATATCTTCTTCGTGATAAAGAGGCTCACCGGGGAATGCGCCCCAAAGTGAAAGATCAACCAGATGCGTGGTTACATCAACAATGCCTTCTCCCTGCTGGGTAACATCGAAATACCATGGCGGCCTTCGCAGCGGTTGACCCGAAACAATTTTATAGAGGTGGTGAACACTCTCTTTCACTATGGCAGGATTTTCTGCATCGCCTGCTTCAAGTTCTCCAAAAAGTTCTCTGTTTTGTGATAAAATTCGCTGAATACGGGAAGTTACTTCATACCGCTCCGTCATAATATCGTAAAGCAAAACACCCCTTTCATCAGCCAGTCGAAAAGCATCTTTCAGTTTTAGCCATCCACCCGAATCAATCGCCATGGGCTTATCGGATAGTACATGTACCCCCTCGTTTACCGCCTGTAGAATGTAATCGGTTTTCATCCTGTTGTTCCCGGCGGTTACCATAACATTCCCGGGGCGTTCGTTTAGCATTCGGTCAAAATAATCAGAGCCTGTATAAACGGTTAATTTCCAGTTTGTTGGATTTTCGTCTCTTGTATTGAAGGCTTCGATTCGTTCCATGTGAAGGGCGAGGTCATCCCCCTCAGGTGCAAAAATGAAAACGTTAGGATTCACGGAAGGAAGCATATTCTTTTGGACAAGTGCCGCGTGAAAGTGGCCGGGATTCAGCGTCATCAGGGTTACATCATATGATGATTCGGTGCCGGTATGTTCTGTTTCGCAGGTTGAGGTCATAATTCCGAAAATTAATGAGATGGAAAGCAGCAGTTTAACTGCAAGTTCGGTGGGTTTTGCCATTCTGAATTGGTATAATAGTTATTGTAATCTCTGTTATGAATGCATATTAAACGCTTCATTACAGGTTTCCAAATTTAAACAGACTAAATATCGGTACTATGGACAGACGAACTTTTATAAAAAGCTCAGCATTAACATCAGCGGCCATTGGGTTAAGTGGCCCGCTCACTTTTGCACGCGGAATTGGCTCACCTAATGAGAAAGTAGTGGTTGCTATTATGGGCGGCCGCGGAAGAGCCGGATATCTTGCAGAGGTGTTTGCTGAAGTTGAAGGAACCGAGGTGAAGTCGATATTTGATGTGGATAATAGACCGCTTGAGGAGCTGGCTGATAAAGTTACAGAAATACAAGGCCGTCGTCCTGAAATCGGCACAGATTTCAGAAAAGCACTTGAAGATCCTGATGTGGATGCACTTGTAATTGGAGCACCCGATCACTGGCATATGCCCGCCGCAATTATGGCGATGAAAGCCGGAAAACATGTGTACATCGAAAAACCGGGAAGCCACAACCCTGCAGAGGCAGAACTGATTGTCAGAGCTCAGCAGCGTTATGGCAAAGTAGTGCAGATGGGCAACCAGCAGCGCTCTGCTCCCGAATCGATTGAGGCAATCAGTGAGATTCGCGATGGATTGATTGGTGATGTGTATTATGCCAAATGTTTCTACGCGAACGCTCGTGGGCCAATTGGCAACGGTCAAATTGCAGATGTTCCGGAGTGGCTCGATTATGAACTCTGGCAGGGTCCCGCACCAAGAACTCCCTACCGCGATAATGTGATACACTATAACTGGCACTGGTTCTGGAAGTGGGGCACGGGCGAACTGCTGAACAACGGAACACATGAATACGACATCTGCCGATGGGCACTGGATGTAGAGCTGCCTAACAAAGTTGCATCAAATGGCGGTCGGTATCATTACGATGATGATTGGGAATTTTATGATGTGCAAAATGTAAACTTCGATTTTCCTGAAGGTAAGAGTATCAACTGGGAGGGTAGAAGTAGTAATGGTTTTCGTTTTCTTGACGGCAAAGGGCGCGGCTCTGTAATTTACGGAACAAATGGAACCATGTTCATTGATCGCAACGGTTACATCGCCTACAATCTCGACAATGAAGAGATAAAACGCCGGGTTCGCGGCAGCGAATCAGATGGCCTCGATACTGTTGGAGGAGGTGATTTAACTGATAACCATGTCATTAATTTTGCGGCGGCCATTCGTCAGGGTGAAGCACTCACCTCGCCGATTGATCAGGGGCAGAAAAGTGTAATAGCTCTTCATATTGGAAATATCGCGCAATATGTTGGCCGATCATTGAATATCAATCCTCAAACCGGCCGGATCATTGGTGATTCCGAAGCTATGAGTATGTGGCGGCGTGATTATGAACCAGGCTGGGAGCCGCGTATTTAGTATTCTTATTGAATGGAAAAACAACACTCATTTTGGGAGCGTGAAGAGTGGTTAACACCTCCCGATCTGCTGATCACCGGCGGGGGAATTGTAGGTGCATCCACGGCTCTCTTTTATAAGGAAAAATATCCGGACCACGATGTAATCATCGCCGATAAAGGCATTACACCTGAAGGAGCAAGTACCCGAAACGCCGGTTTTTCCTGTATTGGATCGGTGTCTGAGCATCTGGCAGATCTGGAAATTTCGGGAGAAGAGACGGTTTTCAATCGGATTGAAAGGCGATGGAACGGACTGCAGCTGCTCCGAAAAACCATCGGAGACGATGTGATGGACTATGAGAATACAGGCGGTTTTGAAATTTTCAAAGATGATGCGATTTATAAAACGTGTGCAGATAAAATCACCTGGTTCAATCAAAAACTAATGGACAGGTTGGGACTTGATGATGTCTATTCTGAAAGTGAATATGAAGGATACCCCGCCATTTTTAACCGCGTAGAAGGAGCGATAAACAGCGGTAAGCTGATGCGAAATCTATATGAAAGATTGGCAAAAGCAGGTGTGAGAATTTGGTGGAACTGCAAGGCAGAGCGGATTGATAGCTCTTCAGTACTGTTCGAGAGTGGACTTGAAATGAAACCGAAAAAAACGGTGGTAGCAGTGAATGGTTTCACACAGCGGTTGGAAGATTTGCCCATAAAACCGGCCCGTGGTTTTGTTCTTGTTACGAAACCAATTCAGGATTTCAAATGGAAAGGCACCTTTCACTATGATGAAGGGTATGTTTACTTCAGAAATGTGGGTGACAGGCTGCTTCTTGGCGGGGGCAGAAATGTTGCTAAAGATGAAGAGACCACCGATCAGTTTGGTACCAATCAAAAAATCAGGGAGTATTTAACTCAATTCGCGAATGATACCCTGAAACTGCCCGAAAACTGGGAAATCGATATTGAATGGAGTGGTATTATGGGTATGACAGAAAACAAAGAGCCAATTATTCAGCAAATTAAGCCCGGCGTATGGGTTGCTGCCGGGCTAAGCGGAATGGGTATAGCCATCGGTATGCAGGTAGCCGCAGATTTAGTAAAAAGTCTTGATTGACGAGAGTTTTCGACAAAGTTCTAATCAGGAGTCTGGCGCAAGCGTCCCCGCTTGTGCCCCTCCCAATCCAATACGGGCGCAAGTGTTCACTTAGGCCGCCAACTTGTTCAAACCTCCACTTAAACTGCTCTCCACTTGCGTCAGGCAGAGGAAGAATGTATAATTCTTGTTAGCTTTTTATCCTTTTAGATTTTTCAACCCTTTCAAATAAATAAAAGACGGGGTAGATGAGCAGAAAATATAAGATCAGAGACCAAAATTATCCGCATTTTGTAAGTTTTGCAGTGGTTCACTGGATAGATCTATTTACACGACCCACTTATAAACAAATACTCATTGATAGCCTCATTTATTGCCAGAAAAATAAAGGACTTGTCATATATGCCTGGTGCATTATGACCAATCATGTTCATCTTATCATAGGTACGAATCGCCTTCCTATGGAAGGAATATTACGTGATATGAAGAGTTTTACTTCAAGAAAATTAAAAGAGGCGATCATTGAAAATGAGGAAGAGAGTCGTAAAAAATGGATTCTTTGGATAATGGAACAGACAGGTAAAAAGAATAAGAGTAATTACGATTGGCAGTTGTGGCAACAGCATAATCACCCTATTGAATTATCTAATGAAAAACTGATTCACCAGCGGCTCGATTATTTACATAAAAATCCTGTAGAAGCCGGATTTGTTCAAAACCCAGAGGATTGGCTTTATAGCAGTGCAGGTGATTATTGCGGCAGAAAGGGTTTTTTGGATGTGGTTTTGATTGAATAAGTTAAGGGTCATTAACACAATACTGGCGCAAGTGTCCACTTGTGCCTTTCCAGGGTATGGAGGTGGCACAAGCGGGGACGCTTGCGCCAGACCAGAGAATTAGTAAAGAGTCTTGAGTAAAGATCATCTCAAGACTCTTTTTCAACTACTGATCATTAATTTTTTCATCGAGCTCCCGAAGCAGCTCACCGTATCGGGTCCAGTTTCCTTCCTCAAGTGCCGCAAGCATATCGCGCCAGGTTGATCGGATTTCACTGAGCTGCTGTGCTGTCAGGTCCGGGGCAACTCCATCTGTAATGGCAGCAGGCAGTTCTCTGTCAGCAATCACAGGCATAGCTGCGCTTGGCAGTATAAAGTCTGCTTCCTGGCCAAAGAGCTCATAGATAGCTTGCTCTATGGTTGGCTGCATGGCAATGTTATCACCTATGGCTACAATAACCCGTTGTAACTGTGGGATTTCTACATTATCAGCTAATAAGAATACAGGCTCAACATATAAGAATGAGTTTTCAATGGGAATAACCATCAGATTTCCACGAATAACACGTGACCCCCTCTGATCCCAAAGCGCAATTTGCCGTGAAATTTCGGGATCCTGGTCAATTCTCGCTTCGATCTGAGCCGGACCATATATAAGCCGTTCTTTGGGAAGTTTATATACAATCAGCTCACCGTAACTTCCGGGATCAGACTTTGCTGTCATCCACGAAATCATATTATCTCTGTTTTCAGGTGTTAGCGGGCTTATGAGCATAAACTCAAGCTCCTCTTGACCTGGAAGCCTTACCAGAACGTAGTAAGGTTCCATAAGTATTCTGCGGCCACCGTAACTCTCGAAGGGGCGCGTCCATAAATCTTCCTGATTGTAGAACACCTGCGGGCGGGTCATGTGGTAGCGGGCAAACGTTTCAATCTGCACTTCAAACAGATCTTGCGGATATCGGAAGTGGTTATCGAGTCCTTCAGGGAGTTCATCCAGAGATTTAAACATCCCGGGAAAGATATCCCGATAGACCTGTAAAACGGGATCTTCCTCATCCACTACAAAATAGTCCACGGTTCCCTCGTAGGCATCAACCACAATTTTCACCGAGTTTCGGATGTAGTTGAACCGGTTACGATACTGCTGCGAATAGGGAAAATGGGATGATGTGGTGTAGGCATCCTGTATCCAGAGCAGGCGCCCATCATAAAGTACGAGGTACGGATCGTTATCAAGCTGGAGGAAGGGAGAAATTTTGTTTATTCGCTCCTGAACACTTCGCCAGATCTGAAGGCGGCTTTCGCTATGAATATAGTCTGATAGCAGGATGTTGATATCACCAAGCTCCCATGCAAAGAGCAGCTTCCTGAAGAAGTTAGAAATCTGTATGCCCCCCTCACCGTCGTAATGTATGTAGACGTTTTCATCCCCATCGGGGTAGTGAAGCTCTTCAACTCCGGTGTTTACAATGTAATACCCGGAGCTGTTTTCGCCATAATAAATGGCCGGGTTAGTAACAGGCAGATCGGGACTGTCGGAAACGGGAGGAAGGTTTCTGATGATGAGACGCGGTTCTCCCTGCCGATTTGTTTCGGTAACAGGATTCATCACAAGGCCATAACCATGTGTGTATTGCAGATGCCGGTTTACCCAGGTATCGGACTGACTGGGAAGTGTTCGTGCAATTTCACGGGCGGCCAGCATCATCTGGGTTACATTTCCATCAACCATATAACGGTCGTTATCAATTGAATAAAATTCATAATAAGAGCGGATTTCCTGCAACTGTTTATAGGTTCCAAGCAGCAGCCGTGGATCCCAGAGCCGTATGTTATCAATTGCGTCCTGATTGTTTCGGATGTCGGCAATGTTGAGGGTATCATCAGCCATGTATTCCACCTCGGTAACATTGTGCAGATTGTAGGCAAGGCGCGTCATGTTGATGTTATTCTCTAAATAGGGGGTCTCAAGCTGTAATTCGTTCGGTTCTACGTTGAACTGCTGAACCAGTGATGGAAGCAACCCGCGCCCAAAAACCAGAACTACTACAAGTAGCCCTCCAAGTATGGGGATAAACCGATTCAAATTTACCCAACGATTGATCAGGAACACTAACGAAAGCAGCAGTGTGATGACAAAAAGTATCCAAATAGCCGGCAACTGAACGGTAACATCAGTATATCCGGCGCCAAAAACGATACCATCTGATTTAAAAAGCAGTCCGAAACGATCCAGATAAAAACCCCAGGCAAGCAGTGCCAGCCAAATTGCAATGTTAAGATTCAGGTGATTCATTACCCGTTTTGGAGCATCGAAATTGGTGAGTGACTGAACTCTGAGAAGCCCTGTAAATATGTAGGAAAGTGCCAGTATGGCCACAGTAAGGAAAGCAATGGATGTAAGTGAACTTTGCACAACGCCCCAGAATGGAAACTGGAACATGTAGAAGCCAATATCCCGGCCAAAGAGCGGATCTACCTCACCAAACTCCACGCTGCTTATAAATCTGAGGGATTCATCCCATCGGATGAAAAAGCTGAGCGCAAACAGCAGGGCCATCACCAAAGCCCCAAGAGTGAAGAACTGTTTTACCCGCTTGTTTGCAAACTCACTGTTCAGGTCAAATTCTATGCCTTGCAGCGGTGAGCCGTGCAGATTGAGATTTTTCAGCTGAGATGCAAGATGCCTGAAATTGAGTGTGAAAAAGATGGCTGAGATCACAAAAGCTCCCACGATGAGAATAAGCTGTGTGCTTCTGAGAACCCAGAATACACGGTCATAACCAAGCTCTTTGAGCCAGAGCCATTCAAAAATCCAGCTTGATGAGATCGAGAGCAGTATCAGCGGAATGGCAATAAATAGTATAAGTTTAATCAGGCGTGATGACATAGATGGATTGGGCTTATTGGTAGTTTTTTGTACAGACTTTTAAAATACAAAGATACTGGCTTAAGCTCGACAGGTAATTTACGGGTGTGTATTCCCGAAAACTGTACGGTTAGTGCATGGAGAGTTGACTAACCCTGTCTTTAAGGAGATCAAGATGAAAGGACCCCTCAATCTCAAGAGCATTTTCTCGTGGCCCTTCCACTACTTCTTCAATTGTATCCCATGAACGCTTCTCGGACATCATAAAAGTGAGACTAAATTCACCCCGGAGAAATTCATTGGTGGATGCCGTAATTTTTATCGTTCCGTCTGTTGCGATGAAACTATAATCAAGTAAATACATAGATGATTCATTCCCCGTTAGTGGATATTTTCTATAGAGTGATGAAAGGCGGATAAAAAACTGATCGCTGCTATTATTCCTGATATCACTGAGGGAGGTAACCCCATAGGTACCGGTGGCAGGCCACTCGGAATTTCGTACAACTGCCAATCCATATCGCTGCCAGATATCCTCATTTTCAACGGTATCTCTGTTTGATGCGAAAAAACGAGCCTGCACTTCATCAAGGCTCTGTATGGGCATCCACTCTGCCCGTGTTTCTGAATGATCCTGATTAATGGAATCATTCAGCTCACCGGTCATGGTGAAATCAATTGGCCCGAAATCAGTAAGTATATCATCATCGCTGCTGCTGAATAAAGTGCATCCGGCTGTAAAAAACAGAATTGTGAATGCAGCAGAAATCATTCGTATTTTCATGGGAGAATGATGATGTATCTATATTTGAGGACTATAAAGAACAACAAATGTTCATAATATGCAGTAATATAGGGTTTTATAATTATTTACATTACTACATCTTCAAAAATTAACTGAAAGAAAATAGTAGTTCCGCTTTTTATGAGCAAAACAGAGTGCCCAGGTTGTGCAATGGAAGTGGATTCTTCTGAAGATGAATGCCCCATTTGTGGCTATGAATTTCCGAAGCAGTCTAAGGCTCTTCAGGCTGCTGTTTGGGTATTTATCCTCCTGATGCTTTTCTGGGTGCTATTCTAATCGAAAACACCTAATCTGCTTGGAAGGGCTTCGGTTAAAAAGTGTGCTAAACCGTTCGTATTGAGCTGAAAAAGCCGTATTTTTATCACTTATAATCATTTAATACGGCACCCAATTTCTAATGACATATCTGGCATTTGTCCAAAAAGAGAAACGGCTTCTCTCTTTTGCAGTTTCTTTCACATTCTTTTCCAGTTTTGGACAAACATTCCTCATTTCACTTTTTGTACCCTATTTTCTGGTCGCATTTGAGTTGAGCAATGCATCATTTGGTACTCTCTACTCAGCAGCTACGCTTACCGGCGCTGTTGCACTTCCATGGCTGGGGCAGTGGATTGACCGGATACCTCTGCGCCAATATAGTATGTATGTGGCATTCGGATTGCTGTTTGCAAGTGCTTTGATGGCTGTTTCGTGGCACATCTCCATGCTTTTCCTGGCATTAATTATGCTGAGGTTATCAGGCCAGGGGCTTAGCGGCCACACTGCCCAGGCAACCATGGCAAAGAAGTTTGACGGCCAGCGAGGGAAGGCACTTAGTATTTCAGCACTTGGATATCCGCTCGGCGAGGCGCTATTGCCATCCATTCTGGCAGCAATGTTGATTGTATTTAGCTGGAGAACCATTTGGGGACTCATCGCTGCATTCATTGCATTTATTTTTATTCCTGTTTTGTGGAGGCTGATTCGGAATGAGAAGTATGTGGAAACTGGAACACATGCGGATGCCAAAGAACTTCCAACGGCTCGTGAAAATTACAGAACAGTATTTAGCGATAGCAGAACCTTTTTTCTTTTACCGGCCGTTTTGATGCCCCCATTCTGGGTTACCGGTCTTTTTCTATATCAAATAGCAGCAGCAGAGGCACTTGGATGGACAACCACACTGATCGCATCAGCTTTTATAGCATTTGCCGTATCACGCATTCTGATGGGATTGATCTCCGGTCCTCTAATTGACCGATTTTCAGCTCAAAATCTCTTTCCATTGATGCTTATTCCAATGACGTTTGGAATTCTGATCGCATTCTTCTTTGAAGCAAACTGGGCTGCATTTATTTATATGGGTATGATTGGAGTAACCATGGGGCTGGCTACCACATTTAAAGCTGCACTGTTTACCGAAATTTACGGAGCGGATAAAATCGGTACGGTTCAAAGTCTGTTTGGCACGATTATGGTGTTAAGCACGGCATTGAGCCCATTTTTGGTTGGCTGGATGCTTGATAACTCCATCACCATTCACATGATTCTGCTGACGGCAGTCATTACTTGTGTGCTTTCCGGATTACTTTCAATTTTCATTTTACCTGCTTTTCAAAAGAACAGATAATCCGGCAAATTATCGTATCCTGAAGTTATTCAGGTCAGGCACGTTTACGAAAGCTTTAGCGTTTAGAAGATCGAAACAGCGCATTTGAATGTTTCAAAACCGAAGCGTTACTATATTTGCCAAAAACCTGTAAACAATTCTTAAACATATGGGCGCATTATTAATTTCAACTATATTATTGTTATCTATGAATGTAATGGATGAAAAATCAAGCAAAAATGAAACTGAAGTTGCCGTTTTTGGAGCCGGGTGTTTCTGGTGTGTGGAAGCTATTTATCAACGGGTAAATGGCGTGATCGCAGTTGAGTCTGGCTATGCAGGCGGACATGTTGAAAATCCTACCTATCAGCAGGTTATTTCAGGTAAAACGGGTCATGCAGAAGTTGCCCGGGTGGAGTTTGATCCTTCAGTAATTTCGTACGAAGAGCTGCTTGAAGTTTTCTGGCATACGCATGATCCCACAACATTGAACAGACAAGGCGCTGATATAGGTACGCAGTATCGTTCAGCTATCTTTTATTTTACGCCTGAGCAGAGAGACACTGCACTGAAATCACTTCGAAAAACAAATGATTCTGATTTATGGGATGATCCCATCGTGACCGAAGTTACACCGATCACCAATTACAGTACGGCAGAGGACTATCATCAGAATTATTTTAACAATAACCCCAATGCAGGCTACTGCTCTGTGGTGATTGCTCCGAAGCTTGCGAAGTTCAAAAAAGATTTTCCACATTTACTTCAAGACTCATTATAATAAGGCGAACTTTAAAACTAACTACCAGTTTATGAAAACGTACCTGATTGGAATTCTTTTTGCTGCAGCTACACTATTTGCTACACAACACTCATTCGCGCAAGAACGAACTACAGATCGAGTTTGGGCCAGCCCGAATGCATCTGTAGCACAAACTATTGGCTTAACAGAGATCTATCTAACCTATGGGCGGCCTTCTGTAAATGAACGTCAGATATTTGGGGGACTTGTTCCATTTAACGAGGTTTGGCGAACAGGAGCTAATGAATCAACCGCAATTGTTTTTTCCGATGATGTGCTGATTGAAGGGGAACTTGTGCCTGAAGGTACCTACTCACTTTATACAATTCCGGGTGAGGGAGAGTGGACAATCATCATCAACAATAAACTTTCCTGGGGAACTCAATATGATGCGGCTGAGGACTTTCTGAGGGTTACGGTTCAGCCGGAAGAATCATTCTATATGGAGCAGATGATGATCTACTTTGAGAATATTACCAATGAAGACGCACATTTGGTTATTCACTGGGACACTACAAAAGTACCTCTTCGCATTGAATTAGCAGATTAAATCTTGTTATAAAAAATCAGATCAGTTAATCCATAAAAAAGCGCAAATCTCAGATTTGCGCTCTTTATTAGTTACAGGATAGTTCTTTGGTAACTTCCATTTCTGATCAGAAACCTACCTTCAAATTTAACATGAAATTGCGTTCGGCCTGCGGAAAATAGTAATTAAAGTGCTGCTGCTCGCCGCCGGAAATCCACCCGAATGTGTACCCGTTTGAAACATATCGCTCATTCAGAATATTATTGATCTGAAGTGCTGCGGTTACACTTCTTGCAAACGGGAAACGGCTGATTTCATAGGATAAAATCAGATCATTCACCCAGTATGGGTCGATGGATCGGCTTTCATTCTGTGTATTATCCAGAAATTGGCGGGAAATATACTGGGAGTTCCAGTCTGCCCTGAGGCTGCCGGTTTGATAAGAGAGCATCGACTTTGCTATGGTACCGGGCGACATGGCAATATCCACATTTTCAAGAACCTGAAGCTGCTGGCCGCCCTGATCAAAATCATCCAGGAAATAGTTGTAAACATCAATTTTATTTCTGCTTAAGGTTACATTTCCACTCCATTGCAGCTGATTGCTGATCTGCACACCTGCCTGAAGCTCAATTCCGGCACGATAGCTGTCCGGTACATTTTCCCGAACAGTGTTGCCAACATCATTCACTTCGCCGGTAAGAATCAGTTGATCCCTGTAGAGCATGTAGTAAAGGTTTAGGCCCAGCGAAAAACGGTTGAATTGTCCGGTGTAACCAAGCTCATAGTTGTATAGCCTTTCCGGATCGGGGCGGCTGTCTGCGCTGCTGTCCACATAGTCGCGCCGTGTTGGTTCTTTGCCGCCTACACTGAATGATGCAAATGTGCGCTGCCCGTCAGCAAAACGATAAACGAGCCCAACTTTTGGGTTCAAAAAGTTCAGATTTTCTTGTTGGGTGATATCGCTTACAGCACCTGTTTCGCCATCAATGCGTAATCCAAGAAAGCGATAAGAGA
The DNA here is from genome assembly GCA_007693395.1 of Balneolaceae bacterium. Taxonomy (GTDB): domain Bacteria; phylum Bacteroidota; class Rhodothermia; order Balneolales; family Balneolaceae; genus Rhodohalobacter. The sequence continues at coordinate 15,877 of REDS01000069.1, forward strand.
CGGTTCGGTATTGAATGTCGGCATAAGCATTTAACTGTGGTGAGAAGTAATAGTTGAGCTTTCCATAAACGTTAAAATCTTTTTTGAAGCCATTATTATCGTAATAACGGTCTCCCAGATCACTATCGCCGGCAAATCGTGCCCAGATTACTTCACCAAAATGGTCGCCATCGTACTCGTTGTAACCGCCGCCAAGTGTAAACTGCCACTCATCGGGGCGCTCAATCTCCGTAGAGAAAATTGCGCCGTAGAAGTGATTATCGAGCCAACGCCTTCTAATGAGATCGCTTCGATCAATAATTTCACCGCCAATGGAGACCGGGCTGATGTTGTAGGTGCTCAGCCTGTCATTCAAACGGAACTGCTCAAAATAGCCGCGCCCGTAGGTGTAATGGAGGGATGCATTTGCAGTCCAGTTGTCCATAACACGGTACGAATAGTGAAGCTGGTAATGATCTTGCTGATAGTTATCTACCTGGTTATCATAGGTATACTCGTTGAACTGTCTGTTGCCGATGTTGCTTCGCCAGTGAGCTGCTGAGCCTTCATCGAGCCAAAGCTGAGCTATATAGTTTTCCAGCTGTGCAGAATCGTTGTTCAGAATCGGCTCTGGCACGCCGTTCCAGGCCTGATAGGTTACCTGCTGACCGGAGAATATATCTGCTTTGAGGAGGCTGCGTTCGCCATGCCGGGATGCCGAGAGGTAGAATGATCGCAAATCCGATTCGGCGCGGTCAATATATCCATCCGAATCTATTTTGGAGAGTCGTCCTTCAATCTGCCAGCCGTTCTCCATCAGGCCGGTGCCCAATTGTACATTTGCTTTTTGTGTTCCGTATGAACCCACGCCAAGTGTAAGATCTCCGTAAGCATCGGGACGCATCATACCGGTTTGCAGGTTCATGGTGGCGCCAAAAGCCCCGGCTCCATGGGTGGAAGTACCCACTCCGCGCTGTATCTGGATGTTTTGTGTGGATGAAGCAAAATCGGGCATATTCACCCAAAAAACACCGTGAGACTCTGAATCATTAAGGGGCACACCATTCACTGTTACGTTGATACGTGCCTGATCCACCCCACGGATACGCATATCGGTATATCCAATTCCGGCACCGGCATCGGATGAAGAGATTACCGAAGGTGCAGTGTTAATCAGCACAGGAATATCCTGCCCGAAATTTCTGCTCTCAATCATATCGCGTGAGATATTGCTGTAGGCGATAGGTGTGGAATCATCAACCCGAAGGGCGCTCACAAACACTTCTCCGGAAAGAATAACCTGCTCCTCAAGGGAGATTTCCAGAAAATCATCTGCATCGGTAAAAGATACATTCATGGTTCTGTAACCGATAAAGCTGACCGTTAGCTCATTGATATCAGTAGTAAGAGAGAGTGTAAATGTACCATCAGGTGTTGTTGAGGTGCCATTTGTGGTGCCACGTTCAATGATGGTGGCTCCTTCAAGTGGCTCACCGGATGAGGCATCTTTTACAACGCCCTCAATGGTTTGAGCCTGGATCTGAATGGAGAATAATCCCAACAGTATTGGGATCAGAAAAGAAAAATAAGTGGTTTTGTAAAGCATGTTGCCTCCGTCAAATAAAATTGAAGGAGGGGGCAGCGTGCAAAAATATGCAAGCGTACAGATCGGTTTCCCTACGCCGGTATGATCCGGTTCAGGTTCACAGGGTATGATCTCAGTCCCAAATCTTTTGGGACACCCCCAACCTTTTGATTGGTTTAATGTTTAAAAATAGGCAGGAAAGCCGTATGCTACAAGAAAAACTGAAATACGCATGTATCATTTAAAAAGAGCTGTAAACCACTGTGCAGCGATGTTTTTAGCTGTTCTTCTTCTTCAGAGTTGTGATCTCTCACCGGAAAAAAAAGAACCCATCACCTTTCTACAGGAGCACGTTGAGTGGCTTGCTGATGATGAAAGGGGAGGGCGTTTGGCCGGTTCGTTTCAGGAGGCATCTTCTGCAAATTATATTGCTGATTATTTCCAGCGAACAGGGCTATTGCCGTACGTAGATTCAGAAACCTATCTGCAACAGTTTGTTTTAAACGGGCCGATGGTACAGGCGATGGGGAAAGAGAACCATATTTCAAGAAACGTAGTGGGCATTGTAGAGGGTACGGTAAACCCCGACCGGTTTATTGTTGTGGGTGCACATTATGATGGCCAGGGTATGGGCGGAATAATTTCAATGGATTTGAACAATGAACCCGCTATACACAACTCAGCCGATGATAATGCTTCGGGAACAGCCGGGCTTATGTGGCTGGCGAACCGGTTTGCAAATAACCCGGCAGAGAGCACCATCATTTTTGCCGCTTTTTCGGGTGAGGAGATGGGCTTGCTTGGATCTGAGTATTTTGTAGAGCAGATGGATATGCCGGTTGATTCTGTGCTTGCGATGATAAATCTTGATATGATTGGCAGACTTGATGATGGACAATTATCCATTTTTGGTACCGGAACGGGCAATATCTGGGATAGCCTGCTGGATGAAGTACAAACCGATTCACTTGTTATTTCCCAAGTGCCCGATGGTATGAGCAGCAGCGATCACGCCTCATTCAGCCGGGCCGGTATCCCTGTTTTGCACTATTTCACAAATAGTCATGATGATTATCACCGCCCTTCAGATACCTCAGATAAAATAAATTACACCGGTATGAAGTGGGTTCTCGATCATGCCGAACAAGTTATCCGAATGGTAGATGCCATTCATCCCGATGATATTATTTTCACGGCATCATCTGCTCAAAGTGGCAGCCCAGCCGTTCTTGATGGTGTTACACTTGGCGTTGTACCTGATTATAATTTTAACGGAACTGGTTTTCGGATTGATCACGTTCGAAGCGGGTCGCTGGCCGAAGAGTCAGGCTTTACGGACGGTGATATCATCGTTCGTATTAACAGTGAAAACATAGCGAATATTTTTAGCTATATGGAAACACTGAATACCTTTTCTGAAGGTGATTCTGCTGAGTTCAGCATACTCAGAGATGAAGAGGAAATTGTTTTAAGCATAAAATTTTAAATTAGATTGTAAACAGACCAAATGAAAAAATCATCTATTATCCGTTTGTTGGTATTTCTTACAGTACCCTTACTTTTTCTTTCCTGCCGGGAAACACTTGAATTACCACACGCTCCAGCAGGTGTTCAGGCCTACTCTCTTTTAGGCGACACACTTCGCACTCCGCTGATAAATTCTGAGGTTTATGACGAGTACAACGCCAATTTACTGCATGCAATTATGGACTACAGAGTGGACCCTGAAGATCCTGAAGTAATAATTTGGCTGGGCCGCCGAACCGCTTACCTTGGGGAATATCGGGAAGCAGTGAGAATTTTTACGGAGGGGAAATTTAAGCATCCTGAAGACCCGCGAATGTACAGGCATCGGGGGCATCGATACCTTACACTTCGAATGTTTGATATGGCTATTCGTGATTTCGAAACTGCCGAATCGTTAATGCGAAATATGCCCGATCAGATAGAGCCGGATGGCCTTCCAAACGAAGCGGGAATACCCACAAGCACATTAAAATCGAATGTTTGGTACCATAAAGGCCTTGCACACTACCTGAAAGGCGACTTTGAAAGAGCTATTGAGCAGTATGAAAACGTACTTGCCTTAGAACTTACAGATGATATGCGAATTGCTACCATCTATTGGTACTACATGGCACTGAAAAGGCTTGGTAAAGATATAGAAGCCGGTGAGCTTCTTGCCACAGTAGACCCCGAAACTGAACTGCTTGAAAACGATGTGTATCTCGATTTGCTGCTGGTTTTCAGAGGAATTTTTGATGCTGAACGGTTGAAGGAATCAACCTCTGATGCACTGCAAAATGCAACGCTGGGTTATGGAATCGGTAACTGGCATTATATAAACGGCAGAGAGGAGAGGGCGATCCAGGTCTGGCATGAGGTATACGACGGAGGCAACTGGCCTGCGTTTGGGTTTATCGCAGCCGAAGCTGAACTTGCAAGGCGCCTGGCATTATAATATTCTCACTTTATTGTTAAGAGAAATCTCGGTGAACGAGGCAGTGAGAAAATTGCCAAATAACTGTGTGTTGAGTCAATTTTTTGGGCTACAATGGCTCAAAGTGTCGAAGATTTGTGAAGTTTAGTGAGTTGATATTATTCTACTTTGTGAACACTTTTGTCCTTGGGTCTTCGTGGTGAAATTTACGGGTGTATTGATTTTGAAGTTACTATTCTCACAGCGTCTAAAAAGGGGGGGGGGTAATCACTTTAATGGAACATCAGATTCTGAGAAATCTTCTGAACTAAGAGCAGGTGGCTCAGAAAAGCCTTCATTTTTAAGTATGTTTAACAGTTCAATAATTTTTTTTATGGTAACTGCTGCTCCCTGCCGGCCAATATTTTTAAATGTTTCTTTCTGATCAACAAAACGGTTTCCTTTTTTAAATTGTCGAATATTCCCACACAAATCTTTCAGATGCAGGTGGAGGCTTATTAGATGAGTTACAAGTTCCGGGTGGAAATAATCAGAATATTTCACATTCAGAATATTCCAGATTTCATCCGCTTTTTCATTAAAATAGTCGTAGCCGGAATCACTGAAAAGCTCTGCTTCATTGATCGTTTTTGCCAGCTTTTTGTCATCAAGAGTTACGAGTTCATTTAAAAAGTCAGATCTCTTTTCCCGAAGCAAAACGAAGTACTCTTCATGGGTCAGAGATGGATCAATTTTTGGATTAAAATTAAATATACGGGTTGCAATGCCATCTCTTGTACGGTTTACAAGGCGTGCAATAACATAGTTTAGTTCATCGCGTACCAGTTTCCAGCGTTTTGCTTTAGAGCGAACCAACAGCATGTCTACAATAAACAGGGTAAATGCAGCGCCTCCAAGTTCAACAAAAAAATCCATGGCCAGCTCTTCATACTCACTGTAGCGCCAAAGCACAAACATGGTGAAGAAAACAACGGCATATACCACAAATGGCAGTTCAGTTTGCTGAAGCCTGCCCGATACTTTGTTGCGAAGGGTCTTTACCGAATCAGTAATTTTATTTTCCATATCGAAATATATTGATAAGGATAGAGAGTATACATTTGCAAATACAGATGCTTAAGGTATCTGTTGATAGTACTTGCGAAATACGTTGGAAAGGTCAGTTGAACTTTCCCGAACATTCAATGAAACCGGCACCAGGTTTGTGTAGCCGGAGTGCTGTGAATTACTGTTCTGTTTTAACCGGTTAAAAATAAGTTCAATCGTTTTTTTTCCGAGCATATCATACGGAGTGTGAACTGATGTTATGGTTGGCGTGTAGAGTTCACAAGTAGGCAGATCATCAAAACCTGCAACGGCAACATCGCAGGGAATATGTACACCATCGCGGATAGCACTGTGCATAAACCCGAGAGTCATCCCATCATTGCTGCAAAAAATGGCATCAGGTTTTTTATCGGAATGTTTGAAATTTTCGTAAGCCTCTTTACCCTTCCGGAATGAATAATCTCCATTGAACTGCCACACTAGATTCAGGCTGTCTGAGGCATGGATGTAATCAATGAAACCACTTTTCCTAAGCATTGCCTCCGATTGTTTCATTGGACCCTGAATAATCCCGAGATTTTTGAAGCCACGTTCCTCGAAATGGTTTGCCACGAGATAGCCACCGCGATAATTATCAAAAGTTACGGTATCCATCACAGGGTTGGCGATTGGTGCAATGGATACAATCGGGAGATTTGCCGGAATAAACTCCAGGAGCTCCATATAATCGGCAGCTGTAAATTCCGGCAAGAAAATTACTGCTGCATCATATTGCGAGTTTCTAAGGTCAGAGATTATCTGAAGTGTTGGTTTTGATGCATGGCTTACACTTGTCAGGTTCATGGTTACCTTTGTTCCCTCTGTAGATTGATCAAATCCTTCAAAAAGAGAGGCGTAAAATTCCCCCGTGTAATGCCTGGTTACAAGTGCAATATTTATACTGCTGCGCAGCTCAACCGGTGTTTGTGATACAGATAAAGGATAGTTTAGCCGGTGAGCACTTTCAAAAACTATTTTCTGATTTTCACTGCTTATTTTTCCTGTTTGAGAGAGCGCCCTCGATACCGTTGATATCGATAATCCGGTATCGTCTGCAATATGTTTTAGGGTAACCTTTTCGTGCATATCACTTTATTATTTTATTCCGCATTTGAAAATGAGAAAATGTTTTCAACAATGCCAACACTTGTCATCGTTTGCTTATGGTTATTTTAATTAATTTACTGAAAAATTTTTGCAGAATTACTGAAAAAAATTTACACCGAATTACACCCGTTCAATTGCGGATTTAAAGAGGTTTTTGAGGTGTGTGTAAATTATTGCTTATGGGACTAATATGGCATTTTGAGGCACTATTAATGCAGCTAAAGCTTCTATTTGTGCTTATGTAATATCGTTAGCAGAGCAGGTAAAAGAGAAATATGAATGAAAAAAAATTTCATATTAGAGAAAAAAATTTGCACAATTATTACCGAATCATTAAAATTCAGGAAGCGGTTTCAAATAACCGTTTTCAGCTGCTTCATTTTTGGGAGATTAATTAATCGAAAAGAGATCAATCATGAGTAGCGCTGAGTTATTGAATTATAAATTGAATAAAGGCTTGGAGCGATTGTAATTAGAATGGGTACAAATTCTCTGTCTACTGCCATGCATGAGCCTGATAAATCTAGCATATATGATTCGAATATATACTTTCCTCACACTAAGTTGTCTGCTGCTATTAATGGCTGCTTCAGCATCGGCACAGGCAGATCGAATTGAGTTACAAGAAAGCGAAGATGGGTGGCGGCTTCTTGTAAATGATGAGCCACTCATGATAAATGGTATGAATTGGGATTATTTCCCTATAGGTACCAATTACATGTACAATGTCTGGGATGAGTCGCCAGAATTCATCAGGCAGGCACTTGATTACGAAATGGGTCTGTTGCAAAATATGGGCGTAAACGCGATCAGGGTTTACACCGGAATTCCACGGCAATGGATTGAATACATCTACGATAATTACGGCATCTACACGATGTTGAACCACTCGTTTGGCCGTTACGGAGTTGATCTTGACGGTGTTTGGATGGCAAATACCGAATATTCTGATCCCCGTGTTAAGGAGCTGCTTCTGAGGGAAGTTTCACAAATGGTGCAGGAATTTGACGGAACACGCGGATTACTTCTCTATCTGCTGGGTAACGAAAATAATTATGGCCTTTTTTGGGGCGGTGCTGAAACAGAAGACATACCAGTGGTTGACAGGGAATCAACCATCAGGGCGCGGGCAATGTATGAGCTGTTCAATGAAGCAGCATTGACTATGAAAGCTATTAGTGAAGATGTTCCGGTAGCACTGTGTAATGGCGATCTGTTATTCCTTGATTTAATAGTGGAATTAGCACCTGATATAGACATATTTGGCACGAATGTGTACAGAGGCGAAACTTTCACAGATCTTTTCGACAGAGTTGCAGAAGAGTATGGCAAGCCGGTTCTTCTTACCGAATTTGGTTCAGACGCATTTAACGCACGTACCAATCAGGAAGACCAGAGAATGCAGGCTCACTACAAGAGATTGAATTGGAAAGATATCTATTCACATGCTGCTGGTTTTGGCCGCGCTCAAAACTCAATTGGTGGCTTTACTTTCCAATTCAGCGATGGATGGTGGAAATATGGGCAGACAGTTGATCTCGATGTTCACAATACAGAAGCTTCATGGGCTAATGGTGGTTATAGCTGGGACTATGTTGAAGGCGAAAACAACATGAATGAAGAGTGGTTTGGAATTACAGCAAAAGGACCTACAGACTCTGAAGGCTTTTATGAACTTTTTCCGCGTGCTGCTTACTATGTAATTATGCAGGCCCACAAGTTTGATCCATATGCGTATGGTGCAAACCTTGAAGATCTCGAGCGTCATTTTGATGAAATATCTATTACTGCAGCTATGCTACAGGCAAGAGGCGATAAGGCAGCACTTGGAGTAGAGCGGCTTCGAACAATCAGGCTAAGCAGATTCTCAAGTGAGTTTAAAACATTCAGTACAGGTGGCAGTCTTATTACCACACCAAACGAAGCAAATCCAAATGTACGCCAATTCCCTGATCAGCAGGGGTTTGACCATATGCAGTCGTTCTATTTTGGTGTTGAGGCAACACCATCAAACAGTGTGCGGGCAAACGTGGAGTTCAACGTACTTGGAAATGTGGCGCAGAATCCTATCGACGAAATTTTTTATGAAAACAGAGGCCGCCCGGTCACGCTCAGTGGGCCTCAAGGCAACACAACAGTAGAATCACTGAACAGATTTCAGGTATACAGTGCCAGCTATAACTGGGATCACAGATATTTTACACTGGAAGGCTTTTACCGAACCGGACGTTATCACTGGGCGTACGAGGGGGATTTTTTCAATCTCTATCCGGAAGCAAACTATGGCGAAAACATAGACATCTACAATGGTATTGCACCTTTTGGGGTTGAAGCAGAGTTCAAAAGAGAGCTAAGCGGCCTTAAAGTTGCTTTTGGCCCGCAGTTATGGTGGGGAGCTAATCCGGCTGTATTACTCAAATACCAGCGCAATGTTGGCCAGTATGAAGTAACCGGCATGTTCCATGAAGACCTCGACACATTGGGTGACACAGAGAGTTCGTTCGCTATACCGCAACCAAGAACAAGGCGATTAAGCCTTCACGTAAATCGTTCATTCGGAAATTTTGAGTTTGATCTTGGCGGCCTTTGGGCGGGTCAGCCGTTAAATGGCAGGGAATTCCAAATATTACGCCAGGCAGATGATGGTACTGATCTCGTTTTCCGTGATGAAATCTCATCATCAGATAATTGGGGTGGTAAATTTAAGGTGGCTTATCAGGGAGAACGATTTAACTGGTATGGCCAGACCTCTGTTATGGGGCTTGTGGCACAGGGAGGTGTAGACCAGACCATAACATTTACCGGCTGGAGGCTAAAAGACAGTGGCAGCAGTAACCAGTATAATGTACTCTCCGGTTTTACCTATCTGATTGGCAACCTTCAGATTGCACCAAACTTTATGTGGCAGCAGCCAATAGAAGGGCCAATCCCAGCAGATGTTGCAGCCCCCGGGCGTCCCCGAAATATCCTTGATGATCCGTTTGCAGTACGCTCTAACCGAGAAACTGTAGCAGCTGAAATTCTTTTTACTTACGATCCTACCCCCGGTACGTGGATGTACGCCTGGGATAACGATTATGCCGAGGACGCAGGCTTAGCAATAAGTGCTGGTTTTGTGTATCGCCACCACCCAACCACGATGGATGCCGCCATCGGTATTCTACCTGATGGCCGCAGCACGTTTGCATTTCCGGGAGCGCCTCCGGCTAAAGACCTTTGGGAAGTGCATGCAAGAATTGTTTCGAAGCCAACACGAGACCTGGGAGTAATTGGAGTTCTTTATGGTGGCCCGGCCCAGGCTAATGGCAGTGATGCACGTACTGTAAATCGCTACGGCGGTGATGTACGGGTAATCTACAAGAATTACATGCTCAATTCATTTGTACGTGTGAATGATTGGGGGCCATACGATTACCACCGCGATTTTAACCTCACTTTCCCAATGCAGGTGATGGGCGATTTTTCCATGAGCCTTGGAACACCTGATTGGTTTATGCAGCCACAAACACGAATAGGAATTCGCGGAACATGGCGAGCACTGAATGAATTTTCCCCAAGATATGCACCTACAATGTCGTGGGATTCATCGGGAGAGTTTATGCCAAACCCAAGTGCCATTGGTTTTGATAATGGCAGAGAGTGGGAGATAAGAACATATATCCAGATACATATTTGACATCCGGAGTGAGCATTATGAAAAAACTAGTACAAAACAGTATCTTTCTGATCGCATTAAAAGTAACTATTCTGCTTTTATTGGCGAGTTGCAGCAGATCGGTTGATAACCTTGAACCGGCAACCAATTCCACAAACCCCGATGTATTTATCAACACATTTAGCGCAGGTTTAGAATACGCCGCATTTGGCGGATCTGTACCTGATGCATTTCAGGTAGATGAGGAGGTTACCTTTGGTGACAACTCCACGGCATCCATGAGATTTGAAGTACCTGATGTGGGCGACCCGCGAGGAGCCTACGCAGGGGGCACGTTCTTTACTACCTCACCGAGAGATCTTTCAGGCTATAACGCTATAACATTTTGGGCAAAAGCTTCTCAACCAGTTACAATAGATGTGTTTGGTATTGGTAATGACCTTGGAGAAAACAGATACTTAGCCAGCTTAAACGGAACAAACCTCAACACAAACTGGAAGCAGGTTATTATCCCGATTCCAAATCCTGAGAAGTTAACCGCAGCACGTGGTATGTTTTTCTATTCTGCGGGCGCTATTAATGAGAGAGGATATACATTCTGGGTAGATCAGGTTCGCTACGAAAATCTGGGAACACTTGCTCATGCTGAATTCACCATTTTTGATGGTGAAGACCTGAATGAAACCTCATTTATAGGAATCTCAAGGCCTCTTAGCGGTGTTTCTTCTAAATTCAACTTGCCTACCGGTGTAGATTTGATGGTAAATACCGCCCCGGCCTATTTCGACATAGTTTCATCAGACCCATCCGTAGCTACACTTGATGATTCCGGTAATATATCAACAGTTGGCGGCCCCGGAAACACACAAATTACTGCGCGTGTAGGTAATACTACAGCGAATGGTTCACTCAGGCTGCAATCACTTGGGCAATTCGAATTCCCGCCCACACCTGCCCAGGATCCCGCTGATGTGATTTCGATTTTCAGCGACGTTTACGAAAATGTACCGGTTGACTTTTACAACGGCTTTTGGGAGCCATTTCAAACCACATTATCTGCTGATTTTACCATTGATGGAGACAACTTCCTG
>REDS01000191.1 GCA_007693395.1 Balneolaceae bacterium
ATTATTGCCCCCGGACAGGGTTTTGTCGTGCAAAACGTATCAGGTGCTTCAAACCCGAGTGTCACCTTTACAGAAGCTTCCAGGCTGCTTATCGGTGATGAGTCTGTATTCTACGGCAAACAGACTTCCTTGCCGGATCATGCGCGCATCGAAGTGTTTGGAGATGGAGTTTATAATTCTGCCTGGGTTCAGTTCTCAGATCAGGGCACGATTACTGAGCGAACAGGAGGCGATGTTATACAGTTTTATCCATTCGAAAGTGAATTTGCTGTAATCTCTACCGTTAAGCAAGGCGAATTGATGGATATTGGCCATTTCCCGTATGTGAATGAGGATGTTGAGATTCCACTTACTATAGAAACAACCACTACGGCACCGCTTACACTCAGGCTCACTGATCTTCAGTATGGCCAGGTTGGTACACTCTATCTGTACGATACGGTTACCGGAGAGTCTATAGAGCTTCACGAGGGTATGGAGTATGAATTTACCCCATCAGGATCACCGGCGAAGGCGTTAAACAGCTGTTATACTTCCCCGCAGAAGGTAACATCCGGCGGCGAGGTTCGTTTCATCATTACAGGCAATATACCGGCAGATGAGCCAACAGGCCCTTCTGAAATTGCACTGAAGCAGAACTTCCCGAATCCGTTTAACCCTACAACTCAAATTACGTATCAACTGCCTGTACGCAGTGATGTAACCTTGAGCGTGCACGACATTACCGGCCGGCAGGTTGCCACACTTATAAACGAAAGTGTAGCCGCAGGTACACACACGGTTACATTCGATGCAGCAAACCTCGCAAGTGGCGTGTACATGTACAGGCTGCAGGCAGGAAGCACAGTACTATCTCGCAAGCTTACGGTGATTAAATAAAACAGAGTGTTTTGTAACATGGCTAAAGTGGCGCAGGCGAGAAATTGCCTGCGCCATTTTTTTTGAGGGGTAAAAACGCCCCGAACACATTTTTTCGGTAAATTGGCTAAACATCCTTCGGTTTACCTATTCTCTTCTCTTGTCTTCCGCATCAGGACACCTATTCTGGAGTTTCTATTTTTGATTGAATATTCCAATTACAAGTATGGAGATTTGCTACATCAACCCTCTCCTTTTCGCTTGCCCCAAAAGGAGCAAAAAGCCAAGACTGTCTGCGCGAAGTCTTCAATTATTAAAATGATCTAACCATGGTAAAGTGCAATTATGTGTAATTTAGATATTTATATCTAAAAATAAGAGATGTAGCTCATGAGACAAATACACCAGCTCTTAATCTATTCTGTTATACTCATTTTGAGCCTGTTGCCATACTTAAGTGCGCAGGCGCAATGTAATGCATCACTTTTTGGAGGGGGTACAGGTACATCGGCAGATCCTTATCAGGTTAATACTGCTGTACAGTTACCACAACACTTTCGGGTGGCAGTGGATTCCAGCTTGTGGGTGCCTTTGCGGGTAATCTTGAAGGTACCACTCCAGGCGCAGGAGTTGCCGGAATAATAGATGATGCATACTACACCGGTAATGATGTACTTAATGGTTTAGGTGGTGGAACACTGCAAAATGCAGATATCACAAAGGGAACAGAAGCACAATTTCAAGATCCCGGCTTTTTTACCACATTCAATTTTTCCGGTGTATGGAGTATTGATCCGGATATCAATAGTGGGTTTCCATTTTTAACAGATAACTCTCCTGTGGATGGTATTGGCGGAGAAGCAGATACCTATTTTAGTATTGCGAATAGCGACTGGAGTTCTGCAGCAACTTGGTCAACAGAAGGTTGTGGAGGTTCTGAAGCATCCGATCCTCCGCCAAGTAACGTTGCGGTAGTAATTTGTAATGGAACAACGGTTTCTGTGTCTGATGATGTGTCGAACAGTGTTAGTGTTCTTGTGCAGGATATTGCAACTTTATCTGTTGAAAATGAGGGTCGTCTTACAATTTCATCCGGAGGTTTTTTGACCGTTGAATCCAGCAGTACGTTTGGAGTACTCACCGGTGGTATTGCTGAAATTGAAGGTGGTGCAACAATAGAAAATGATGGGAGCATAGTTATTGCCAGCGGTGGATACTTTTATAATATCAGTGCAAGTAATCCTGAAATAACCATGCTTAGGGTACTAGGGGGCGATGCAGGCTGGAGATACCTTTCAGCTCCCGTTTCCGTAACTCTTGAATCATTTTTGGCACCAATATGGACGCAGGGTGTAACTGGTGGCAATACCACATTTGGCCGTACGAATATTTTTGAGTGGCCTATTAATCAATCTGGCAGAGAGAGAACAGAGTGGGATGAGATTACTAATTTAACCACCGAAACAGTAACAGCCGGTAAGGGATACCTTGTCTATGTGTATGAATCAGACCTGGATGGCAGCAACAGTGGTCCAAAAACATTGAGTGTAACCGGCACAGAATTTTCGACAACCAGTACAGTAATAACCAACATAACAGTAGATGGCTGGACTCTGCTCGGTAACCCTTTTGCAACCTCAGTGGATTTTACAGAATTTCGAGATACGCAAACCAGTGGCACCATTACCGACGCTGTGTATGTGTGGGATCCTGCAAGTGACAGTGATAAACCTCAGGAAGATTTTGTAGTAGGTGACTGGAAATCGTTCAGCGATGGCACTGGTGACCTTACAGATGGATTAATTTCCCCATTTCAGGCATTTTTTGTGCAAAATGCAGGTACAAGCACAGGTGTAAACCTCGCTTTCAACAATAATGTAAAAAGCAGCATGCCGGGTAATACAGTTGAGATGTTTAAAGAGACTGAGCAAAAAAGAGTGCGGCTAGAACTCGCCGGTGAGGGGTTCAAAACATCCGTATGGGTAAGGTTTTCTGGTGCAGGCAGCCATTCTGAATTTGTTGATGGTGATGCCTGGCAGCTTGCGTCGATGTCGGCAGAGTACGCTGTTTTAGCGGTTCAAAAAACAGATAGATCACTGTTTGATATAGGCCATTTTACGCCTGATGATGGACAAAGAATACCATTGATTGCTGAAGCCACCCGAAGAGGAGAATACACCATTCGGGTTACAAACATTGAGGGATTTGACCACAGCAGGATTTTTCTGAAAGACAGAGATTACAACGAAACCATCCAACTTAGAGAGGGTACTGAGTATCGCTTTCAAATAGATACAGTTACTGAAAAAGCCCCTGCAGACCCATTTGCAATACTTGAACAGCCAATTCAAAAATTTTCAAAAGAAGGCATTACAAGGTTTGAAATAGTATTAAACAGTGAAGAGGGCTTTAGCCATGAAAACCCGGCTGAAGTATCTCTTAAGCAAAACTATCCCAATCCCTTCAACCCAACCACACAGATACGTTACGAACTGCCACAACAGGAGAATGTGCGGCTAACGGTTTACGATATGGCCGGGCGCCAGGTGGCGATGCTTGTAAATCAAAGCATGAATGCAGGCGCACACACCGTAACCTTTGATGCAAGCAACCTCTCAAGTGGTGTGTATGTGTACAGGCTGCAGGCAGGCAGCACAGTACTGTCTCGCAAGCTTACGGTGATTAAATAAGAACGTGTTTTGGCGGAAAGTAACCGCTCATGATAAAAAATCAATTGGGATGGGCAAGGGAGCAAAATGTTGCTGATCAAGTTCTGAGCTATGCCAAACTGCAACTGGTGTCTCTTCGCGGATTTGAAGGTTATCACCACGGGCTTTGCATTAGTACATCAAAGAGTAACCCCTTGAGGCGTAAAGTTCTTTGAATTATTAGGTTATGTAATTTTGATTGATAACCTACTATCAATTTAGCGACATAGATCGAATAAAAAATCGCCTTTCAGCTATAGCCCTAACAGTTTGCTCATCGTTTCTGAACCTTGCATGGTGCTCAGGTCTGCTCTCTGTTTCAACACGAATTCTGATGAAAGCATGATTAGTTGAGGGTTCTGGAAATTCTAAATCAAATGTAAGGTTAGATAGGTTTACAGGGATAACAACTGTATCAGCGGCTACATTTGCCATGTCCCTGATTATCTGAATATTACGTTGATCTCTCATAATTATTCCTGTTCCTTGAATTCCGTTTTCAACTCTTGAATACGATAGCGTATCTCCGCTAATTTGTAAGTCTCCCGCAATTAAACGCATCTCTTCTTGTACCACTGTAGCGGCAGTTTCTGCAAATAGCTGCATATCATTTTGTAGCCTGTTGTCGATGGATGTTTCAACAATAAATGAGTTCACCCGAAAAATCAGAATGATGACAAGCCCTACAATTACAGGTGGTATAATTAAGTCAAGTTGAATAGCCACGTTATCCTCCTTCAGTTTGTTTCATTGAGGTCTGTAATGGCAGTAATATATTCAGCTAAAAAATCAAACTGATTACTGTTCATGTCGTTTCGCTCATAAATCCGTATGGTTATCAATCTGCCCTGATGGTTGTAAAGAACAGGTATTTCATTCCCAATCTCTGTAGTGGCATATAACATTTTGTTTGCCGGTGAAAGGGTAGAGTCGCGGCCTGCAGGATCATTGATATCATTCATAGATGCATATCTGCTATTTAAAATTTCACCGTAATTAAACACGTAAGATTGCACTCTCTCACCAAGATCACGCCCGTAGTTGAGAGCATCAGCAGTATGCTGGCTATTTACAGTTGTTTGAACCGACTGTACATACATACTTCGTATGTTCATAGAAATAATTGCCAACAGAACAATGGATGCAAGAGTTAGTAGTGTTTGTCCGGTAGCCATGTTTTATTCCTCGAACAACTTTTATTTAATTAATTCCAGTAAGCTATACTATATGCCTGTGAACCGGTGCTTTCTGACTCTAAGTCCGGAAGTGTGTCTTTATAATCTTCACTGTACGAAACTAAGGCGTTACCTTGTGCACTGAATGAATTGGTTATAATACTTCCAAGCACTCTGCCTGAACCGGTCATATGAACGTGTGCATTCGGCGCGTATAACATTCTTGCGCTGTTTTGAGCATTACCTGTGATAGAAACATTATCTCCAAGGGTAATTACGTTGCCATTAAAGTTACTGCCCCCGGTTAACTCTACATCGGCCGATTCAACAAAAAAGTTGGCATTCACTGATTGGGCACCACCAAATGTAAGTTTCTCAGATCCAGAATAAGCAATGAGCAGATTTTTTGGGGAGCGCTCATTTCCGTTTGGGTTGTTGTTATTATTCATTGAGCTGCTGCCGCCAATGTTAAAATTATTTTCTACAAATATTTCTAATCTGCCATCGCCCTGTGTTATAATATTCAGGTGCCCTTGCTGAATATCCAAATTATTCAGTCTGAGTGTGCGTACATTATCTCCAACATTTATTGTAAGGGATGTATTACTTCTAATGGTTATGTCAGGGATGAAAGCATTCCCGGCCATAAGATTTAGCTCTCCATTTGTATTCCCCTGCAGCTGAATGCTGGGATAGTTAAGGGGCGTTGGGCTTATTGTAGGGAATTCAGGTTCCGGTATTTCCTGAGGAGGTATAATGCCGTTTACATTACTTTTCTGGCCATTAACATGGCCTGGGTGCCAGGGGCTAATGTTTGGTGCAACTTCTTCAGGATCTGCACCCGGCCCTACATAGAGATTTCCTGTAATTGTGCCGCCCCAATTTGTAAAGGAGATAGAGTTGGGCTTAGTGGTATTCGTATAAAGTGACCCATTTAACGTGCCACTGTTGATTTGAACAACCTCATCGAGATCCTGGTTTACGGCAACAACATCACCGTTAATAGTGGCATTAGCGGGTATAGAAAATTTTCCGCCGGTATATAGGTTGCCATGTACAGTTCCATTTGCAAAACTTAGATCTTCACGTGAATGAATGGCATTGGTAAAATCCGGCCATGGGAAACCTCCTCCACCTCCACCCGGTATCAGGCCAACCCTAACCCGATAGGCATGATCATCAAAAAATCCGGTTGAGATAACATGCAGCATATTATCATCATTTATTGAATTGGTTAGCCGAATCGTAAAACTGCCATTTAGCTCGGGCCAAGCTGTTGGCCCTATATCTACAGTTCCGTCTGAGGGTATCGTTAATTGGCCTCCATTTTCCTGTAAGTCACGAAGGGCAAAAGCCAAGGCGGATTGAGCAATATTGTGAGCCTGATTATGGCCATGGCTCTGGATCATCCGCTCATTGGACATAAATGTGGCATTCCTCAAAGCAGATGAGTAAGTAATCATCGAAAAGATGAGTGCAGAGACGATGAGTAAAGAGTACTTGCCCATACGTAGTATTTTTTGGTGGTCTTACAAGTAAGATAGTAATACTATCTTTAATTTAAAATCATTGGTGTCCGGTTAAAATATAAGGTAGCGGTTCAATCTATCCTATCGGTATGGTTAAGGTTGTTTTTGAGGAGTTCTTCATTTAGAACCCCTCTCACCTCTC
>REDS01000083.1 GCA_007693395.1 Balneolaceae bacterium
CAAAAGCCGTTTACAACCCATAGGGCCGTCTTCCGGCACGCGGCGTGGCTGCGTCAGAGTTTCCTCCATTGCGCAAGATTCCTCACTGCTGCCTCCCGTAGGAGTCTGGACCGTGTCTCAGTTCCAGTGTGGGGGATCATCCTCTCAGACCCCCTAGCTATCATCGTCTTGGTAGGCCATTACCCTACCAACTAACTAATAGCACGCAGACCCATCTATAGCCAATAAATCTTTAACAACTGTGGCCATGCGGCCCCGCTGCATTATGCGGTATTAGCTCCGGTTTCCCGAAGTTATCCCCCAGCTATAGGCAGGTTGTCTACGCGTTACTCACCCGTGCGCCAGTCTCCAGAAAGAGCAAGCTCCTTCCTTCTCCTTCGACTTGCATGTGTTAGGCCCGCCGCCAGCGTTCGTCCTGAGCCAGGATCAAACTCTCCATTGTATACTTACTAAATACACTCTGTAGAAATTAAACCCCAAACTCATTCAACAATCTGTTTATATCTTCTCAATATTTTAAAGAACTTAGACTTTGCTAAAAGCGAAATTTGTATCACTTTTCGTTTCTTGCAAAGGATTATAAATATAGGGGGGCTGGCTGGTCAATGTCAACAAATTTTGTGAATATTTTTATCTTTTCTCTCTGCTCTTTGAGTGCTATTATGTAGATAACAATTCCAAAAAATTACACAGATTCTGCATTTTCATATAGCTTGTATCCATCTGGGTCTTCGTCATATTCTTTGAAAAACCACACTGATAAATAGATTATTGGTGTATCGAAGAGAGCAAAAAAGAACTTAAATATATATGAGTTGAAAATCAGAATAACCAATGCTCCTATGCCAACCACATTGTCACCGAGATTGCCTGAAAAATAGAGAATTGAGAGTATGGCGGTACTATCAACCAGCTGAGAGAACATCGTAGAACCATTGTTTCTAACCCAAAGATATTTCCCCTTTGTAAAACGTTTCCAAAAGTGAAAAAGCCGAACGTCAACAGACTGTGCAATTAGGTATGCTATCATGCTTGAAATGGTGTTTGCAATTACAAATTCATACACACCTTCAAACAGATTCAAGCCACCGCTAACGCCATAGGTATTTGGAAACCAGTGGCCAACGCTCATTATCAATAGCAGGTACATATTCAGAAAAAAACCGATCCATACTACAAGTTGAGCTTTTTTTCTTCCAAAGAGTTCAGAAATAAGGTCTGTTGCCAGAAAAGTAAATGGGTATGCAATCAAACCAACAGGTATACTCATTACATAAATGCTGCCATCTCGCACTAATGAGGGGGTTATTGATTGCAGCCAAGGTGGTAAGTTTAGTGTGAAAAGTGTGACGAACTTGGTAGTACCAATAACATTTCCCAGAACAAGGGAGGTGATAAAGATGCCCACCAGGCTCAGAAAGAGAATATCGCGTTTATGTGGTGTTGGTTTTCGAAGAGAATTCAGAGGCATCTGAACCTTTGTTGATTAATATGTTGTTACATGGTTGAAAATAACTTCAACAGAGCAATCAGCGTTCAAAGATTATATAAATGAATAAGCACGATTTGAAACGAAAAATTTCTGAAGCAGCGGCAATGAGAGCGGCTGTTAACAGATTCTTTTCCATCTCTTCTCTCGCTGCCAAAGCCGGAGTCAAAGAAAGTGAAATAGATGAGCTATTCAAAACACGAAATGAAATTTTAGAGTACTACTACGAATCGAGAATTTCAGCTTACAGAGAACAGCGGGAAATGATTGATGATTACAGCCAATTCACCCTCTCTGAGAAACTCAGCAACCTGTTTTTAATGTTAATTGAGCTATTGAGTGAGGATAAACAATTTGTTGAAAAAACTTACTCTCAGCTTGTAGTAAATAAAACCTTTTGCAGAAGTGGTTTCAGGCATGAATTGATTGCAGAGCTTAATCAGATATTTTCAGATGATGAAAAAGTATCAACAACCTGCAGGCCTTTTCTGAACAAATATTCGTACAATTTTATTTTTACTCAATTCCATGGGCTTGTTTGGTTTTGGTTATCTGATAAAAGCCCACATCAGGAAAACACTCTTGCCTTAATCGACAAGTGGAGTGCTCTAATCGAAGAGATCTGCTATTCGAAAATAACTGATAAAAGTTTTGATTTACTCAAATTCCTGGCATATAACTCTCCCTTGAAAAATTTACCATCGCAACGCTTTAAAAATACGAGAAGCACTCTATGAGCGAATTTCCGGCAACTAAACTTGAAAGGGGCAGAATTTTTGCTAAAACAGGATTTCAGGTTGGCAAAAACTATGCCGCTCACTACTTAAAATCACTTACATCTAAGAATGGATCCAAATCTGATCTTCATAAGCAAAATGCTGAAGATCTTTTCCGTGAGTTTACACGTCTTAAAGGAACAGCTTTAAAAATTGCACAGTCTTTCAGTGTGGATAATGGCTTTCTGCCTGATGAATTTTCTGAAGTAATGACCAAAGCCCAATACAGTGTGCCTCCCATCAATCGTGCGCTGGTACGATCAATCATTAAGAGAGAGCTTGGATCGTATCCGGAGGAGATATTCGAAAATTTCGATGCAAATGCTATCGCTGCGGCATCCATAGGGCAGGTTCACAAAGCTATTCTCAAAAGCGGTGAGACTGTTGCTGTGAAAATTCAATACCCCGGTGTTCGTGACACAATATCAACAGATCTTGCACTTGCCAGAACACTTTTCAGACAGATTGTTTCAGATTCTGAACAGATGGATACCTATCTGGAAGAGATACGAACCACACTTCTTAAAGAGACTGATTACATGGAGGAGGGGCGGTCAATTGACCGGTTTCATGCCCGTTTCTCTTCCAAAAAAGTGGTAACGCCTAAATGGATTCCCAGGCTATCTACCGAAAGAGTTTTAACCATGACTTTTATTGATGGTGTTCATCTTCAGAAATTTCTGAAACAAAATCCATCTAAAGAAGAGCGAAATCACTATGGACAATTGTTGTGGGATTTTTTCCACAATCAGGTAGAAGACAGAGGTGAAGTGCATGCAGATACACATCCTGGAAACTTTCTTTTTACCGATGATGGTAAACTCGGTGTAATTGACTTTGGATGCGTTAAAGAGTTTCCTGATGGTTTTTTCCGAGATTATCTACGCCTGCTGCCAACACATTTAACCAGAGACGAAGATGCTATTAAGGATCTTTATCTGAGGCTTGGCGTTTTGGAGGGTGATCCCGCCACCAACGAAAGAGAGAAGCTGTTTTTTGATTTTTGTAAGAACTATGGTTTTACTTTTTCCATGCCCTACGCCGAGGCACGTTTTGATTTTGGTGATATTGAATACAGAAATCTGATTCGGGATTACACAAAAAATGCGCCCGTAACCAATGAGCCCCGCGGAAACAAACACTTCATTTATACTACACGAGTTCACCTTGGACTTTATCACTTTCTGATGAAGCTTAAAGCTGAAGTGAAGACTAAAGAATCCAAAGCGATTGTTGACAAACTACTTGCATAAAAAAACCGAAACAGATTATTCTGCCTCGGTTCTGATACTTACTGTGGTCTAAAAAAGATCAAAAATCAGGATTTGCTACACCAATGATACCACAACCAATTCTGCCACCGGCATCACCCACGGGTTGAGACTGTAAATCATCACGGCGCTCGTGTACAATTACTGCATAACCAATAATTGAGTGCTTGCCATTTAACTGCAGATGGTTGTCTATAAAATCAAGAGTTGCAATTCCATCTTCATTGGCTGGCAGATTTCCAAGATCTCCCATGTGGCGCTCAGTATCCGTTGGCCCTCCATGTGGCATATCAGTTGGATTAAAATGCCCACCGGCAGACATTGCTGCTGAATCTCTGCAATCGCCATATTCATGAACATGGAAGCCGTGCAGTGTTTCTGACCCTAAACCGGACACCTCAGCCTGAACTCTTACACCTTCATCTGTTTGTGTAAAAGTAACCACACCCGATGCCTCATTTCCTTCAGTAGGATGAATTACCACAACAGCTTTTTCCGTTGCAGGGCCTTCGTAAACTTCCTCAACGATCTCTTCCTGAACGCAGGCGGCAAAAAGTAAGAATGAAAATAATATTAGTGCTAAGTATTTCATTGGGTACAATTAGTTTAATTTAATGTTTTATAGATAACACAGCTTTAGCTGGTGGCATTCACTCAAAATGAGCATTCAATAGATTGAAAACCATTCTGCAATAAGTGAACCTGCATAAAGACTGTAAGCCTCCTCCGTCAAAAGATGATCGGCCTTGTGCAACGATACAAAACTTTTTGGATGTTTGGCATTTTTATAAATATCAGCTGCATTCTCAATGCTTACGGTTTCATCAAGCGGAGCATGCATAACCAAAAGTGCTTTGTTAAGATTGGTGATGTAATTGTCCATCCTTGATTTTTCCAGATCATCCAAAAATTGTTTTTTTACTTTAAATGGCCTGCCCGCGAGCTTTACCACAGCTTCACCATCACGTTCTATCTCCTCTTTTTTCGATTCAAAGTGCTTTTCCACATGTTTTGGCTCAGAAGGGGCACCAATAGTTACTACCGCTTTCACTGAATCGAGTTTATGGGCTGCTTGTAAAACTGCTGCCCCTCCGAGAGAGTGTCCTATTAATATGGCCGGGCCTCCTCTCCGTTCATTCATAAATTTTGCAGCAGCCACAAGGTCATCAATATTAGAGCTGAAATTAGTATCAGCGAAATCGCCCTCACTTTCACCAAGGCCGGTAAAATCGAACCGTAGTGTTTCAATACCTTTTGAAGCGAGTACCTTTGTAATATTACCAACAGCCCGAAGATTTTTTGAACAGGTAAAACAGTGTGCAAACAGAGCGCAGGATACAATTTCACCTTCAGGCATATCAATCCTACCCGATAGTTTTTCTCCGAGAGCTCCTTTAAACTCTACTTTTTCTGATTTCATAGCTCTTAATTACGATTTGATATTTTTCCTGTTTCCGCATTAAGAAACAAAACTTTGGTACAATCTGCCTGCTCTATGTAGTCTTCCAAACAGATTTGATGTTTAAACATCAAATCTCAGAGCATCTCTTGAAATCTTCAACAATTTCCCGGCTGATTGTAAGCCTTCTGGCAGGCTTTCTCTTTTCTCCTGTATTTCCATCTATTAATTCAATTTCTTCCCACACCTTACAGCTTGCGTGAACCTCTTTCAATCTGTTGGATTTTTTCAATGGTTCAATCAAACCGGGCTCCATTCCTCCACCCGGTAATATTATAATATCATCACCGGCTTTCTCAAGCATTTTTAGTAGCACGGGTAAACCTTCTTCAACAGAATCTTCACCGCCAGAGGTCAGAATACGTTTAAAACCGCATTGAACGATATCGTCCATCGCATCTATCGGGCTGCTACTAACATCTATAGCCCTGTGAAATGTGCACGGTTTTGAACCCGCTTTTTCAACCAGTTTTTCACAGGCAGCTTTATTCACACTTCCATCCCTGTTCAGCACACCAAAAACAAAACCATCCGCACCTTGCGATTCCAATATTTCAATCTCTGTTTCCATTACAGATAAATCATTCACAGAATAGAAAAAATCTCCTCCCCGTGGACGAATCATCACAAAGATGGGTATAGACAGACTGGCTTTTAAATATCGAAGCATGCCTGCGCCGGGTGTTTCACCCCCTTCCGGAAATGATGAGCAAAGTTCAATGCGGTCTACACCAAACTCTTCTGCCTTCAAAGCGGCATCAACACTAAAAACAGGGCTTTCAAGTAGAATTTTCTCTCTTTTCATTGATCAGAATGTGCCTATGCATGAAAAAATCATGTAAATCTGCTTTTAGCATCTTCAAGGTTATTACCGGACTCATCCTGAACCGCAAAATTAAATCCGGGATGTACGGCATACCCGCCATATTCACCATCTTTATTTACGGCGATAAAGCCGGCTTGCATATCTTCAATTCCGTCTTTGTTTTTTTCAATCAGCCTGCCAACCACCTCTTCACAAGCTTCCTGGGGCGATCTGCCTTGCCGCATCAATTCAACAACCAAAAAGCTTCCGCACACTTTGATAATCGTTTCACCTAAACCGGTAGCTGTGGCAGCGCCAGCTTCATCATCCACATAGAGGCCGGCACCTATGATGGGGCTATCGCCTACCCGCCCGTGCATTTTAAAAGCCAGGCCGCTTGTTGTGCAAGATCCGGCCAGATTTCCATCAGCATCAATTCCAACCATCCCGATGGTATCATGATTTTCTATGTTAATAATTGGCCTGTACTCTTGCTCTTCAAGCCATTCCAGATACGCCTCTTCCG
>REDS01000143.1 GCA_007693395.1 Balneolaceae bacterium
GTAATGGCGCTCATCACTGCATGGTAGATAATGGTGAGCCCGGCCACAATAATGATGGCTCCTTCGGCTCCAACCGAGAGAAACTCCACGCGCTCATGCCCGTAGTGGTGGTCTTCATCAGGAGGCTTAATGCTTAAATAGTAGCCATACACAACAAACATAACGGCGAAGAAGTGAACAACCGATTCAGCTGCATCCGATAGTGCCGCAGTTGACCCCGTTATGATAAACGCACCGATTTTAATCGCCAGACTGATTGATGAGACAATAAGGCTAATGAGCAAAGCTTTTTTTACCGGGTCTTTATGAGCCATCATTTTGAATAATACCAACTTTAAGACTGCCAACATAATGCTTTAAAAGTTGTTAAACTCAATTGACGACCGGCAGCTTTCATCGTTTTATCAGCAATTCTAATGATTCTGCTATATATTAAAATTAGGGATTTTTCAAAAAATTGAAGGGCCTTTCCATTTGCAAAAATTGATCTTCATGGGGAATTGTGATATTAAACGTTGCTGTATAATAGGACTGAGGAGCACTCCTTTCGTTCTGATTCTGATATTATTTTCAACACAAATTGCGCATTCACAAGCAATTGAGATTGAGTTGCATCACATACAGGAATTGTCTGAACAGTACAGCCCGCACTGGCAACAATTCGAGAACCGCCTCAGTTACTCTGTAAGGGGAGAACAGGCAGCCGCAGCCCGGTTAAATCCCTCCATTGCCTACGACCTTGAATTTCTCGACTCCGGCATTCACACCGAATATGAGCACTATCTCTATTTTCAAAAAGAGGTTCGCCTTCCCGGCCATTACCGTAATCTGAGGCAGCGAAGAGACAGCCGCATTTCGCTGGCAGAGCTTGAAACAGAGGGCAGCCGGGCGGAGTGGATGGCGGCAACACGGCTGGGTTTTATCCGCATAATTCTGAACAAGCACGAAATTGAACACCTTGATAAGCTTAAGAATAACATCGATCAGCTTGCTGATGCCTCTCTACGAAGAGCTGATGCCGGTGAATCATCCGGGCTGGATGACCAGCTTCTGCAAATGGGCCGGTACACCCTGCAAGCTGCAATCGATGAAAAACAGCTTGAAACCGACCGCCTGATCACTCTCTGGAAAACCCGCATGGGATTTGATGCAGAAACAGAAGTGCGGTTTAACGGCGAATTTAACGGCAAACGGATCAACCTGCCCGGCAGTGCTGATCTGCTTGCTCTGCTCGATAATTCACCACAAGCCCGTGCCGATCGTCAGGCGGTTCAATCGGCCTCTCTCGAAACAGCTTTTGCACAAAGCAGCCGGCTTCCGGCAGTTGAACTATCTGCCGGTTACAAACAGCTGAATTCCGGCTGGCACGGTTTTTTGCTGGGTATTGCACTGCCGCTGCCGTTGCTCAATTCCGGCAGGCATGCGATACGGCAGGCACAGGCACTCGAAACAATCGAACAAACCGAACTGAACCTCGCTCAGCTGGAACGTAATCAACATACACTACAACTCATTACTGCCATTGGCGAATATGAAGAAAAACTGGACCAGGCCCCGGAGTACCTTAACAATCCGGATCAGTTTATGGACCGCCTGATGATCTCTTACAGGGAGGGAACCATATCGCTCAGTGATTTTTTGAACAGCCTCGGCCTCATGGCCGATGCCTATCAAACCAAATATAGTCGGCTAACCGGTTATTACAGCATGATTTTAGATCTCGAAGCCATCACCGGCCGGGAGTTGATAAATAATTAAACAACATGTATTTATGAGCTTACGAATATTCGCCTCAATGCTCGCCGTTTTACTGATGGGGGTGCTGACTGCTTGCGGGCATAATGATTACCAACATACGGATGATCATTCCCATACACACCATGAATACCATCGCCTCACACACTGGGAGGGCAACCTCGAACTGTTTGCACGTTTTGAGCTTCATGAAAACTCAGGCCGGATAGAAGGAGAGCTCTTTGCATCAATGGAAAACAATCCACTGAAAGAGCTCACCGGACAAATCCGGTTTCTGGAGAATGGAAATGAAGCCTCAGCTCAGGAATTGGAACAGACACGTGACGGTGTATACCCCTTTGAACTCTTCTTTCAGGATTTGGATGAACCAATACTGAATCTCTTTTTCCGTTTAGATGGTGATGAATACAGTATCAATCTCGGTTCTGCAGATCGTTATGCCGGCCACCCTGAAGAACCCGGTACTGAAGACCTGGTTGAGCTCGATAAACCCATGCAGTGGAGAATGTCGATCGAATCAGCTTTTGCAGACTACTCTTACCTTCCGGAGGTTGTATCCGGCTTTGGAACCGTGCTTTATCACCCTCAATATTACCAGGAGGTTACTTCACCGGTTGACGGGCACATCGATTCGGAAGACTTCAGCATGATGCCTGCTTCAGGTACAAGGGTACAACATGGAGATATGCTCGTTTCCATTTCTCCATCGCTTACATCCGAACATTCATGGCTCGACACCCGGCTCGCCTACCGGCAGGCGGAAGAAGCGTATGAACGTGCACAGCGGCTCATTGAAAATGATGCCATTTCCCTCCGTGAATTTCAGGATAGAGAACGGGAATACAATGTTCGCCGTGCCGGTTACGAACATTATACAAGTGGCAGCACACATGGGGTTCAGGTTCATGATGGCGGGGATAAGCTTAACCTGTCGGCCATTCATAGCGGGGTGTTGGCAGAAACTTTTATCGCTGCAGGCCGTCCCTTCCACCAGGGCGATCTTCTGTTCACCCTTTTTGATCCTGCCCGCCTTTGGGTTGAGGTAATGGCTTACCGCGATGAGTTAATGGGTATGCCGGAGATCACCGGGGCCGAAATCCGCACCGGCCGCAATGAGTCGATAACCCTGAACAGCTCTGAGGTTCAGCTTGTGAGCCGTGACCTTCGCAGCGATGCATCCGGGGCAAGAGCAAAAATCATACTGGATATTCATAACACCGATGAAACGCTATTTCTGAACCAGCCTGTACAGGTTCGCCTGAAAGGTGATGAAAGAAGATCGGTTCTGGCCGTGCCTAACCAGGCCATTTTCGACAACGAAGCCTATAAAGTTGTTTTTGTAAAGCATTCCGGAGATCAGTTTGAGAGGCGAATGGTTCAGACCGGAACCAGTTACGGCGGTTATACCGAAATTACCGAAGGGCTTGAAGCCGGAGAGCGGATTGTAACAAATGGTATCTATCCGCTGCACCTGATGACCGGAAACGTACAAATAGACGATGATCACGATCACTAACTCTTGTTATGCTTGATAACCTGATTCATAAAAGTATTCAAGAACGGCTGGCCGTCGTCGTACTAACCGTAGTTCTTGTTCTTGGCGGATACTACCTGACCCGTGATATGGCTGTGGATGTTCTTCCGGATGTTTCTGCACCCGTGGTTACCGTTCTTACCGAAGCCCCCGGCATGCCACCAGAAGAGGTGGAACAGCTCATTACTTTCATCATCGAAAGCAATCTCGTAGGTTCCGAAGGCGTGCGTCGGGTACAATCCAGATCCATTTTGGGTTTTTCCTCTGTTCAGGTTGAATTTGACTGGAACATCACCGTACCGCATGCCCGGCAGATTGTTACTGAACGCCTCCAGGGATTATCCGATCAGCTGCCTGATCAGTCCGGCTCCCCGTTTTTGGCACCGGTTACATCCATCATGGGCGAAATTATGCTTGCGGGTTTCACCGCTGAAGAAACCAGCTTGATGGAGCTCCGCACAGAAATCGATTTTGTGGTGCGCCGCGAATTGTTGGCTATGCCCGGTGTGGCGGCCATTTCGGTGTATGGCGGAGACAAACAGGAATTTGTTATTGAACCGGATCCGGTACGTCTCGAGCAGATGGGCATCGCCATCAACCAAATTCTTGATGCCGTCAAAGAAGCATCGGGCAGCATCTCCGGTGGATACACAAACTACTCAGGGCGCGAATTCACCATTCGAGGATTTGGCCGGGCTTCCAATGTGGAGCAGCTTGGCCAGGCATTCATCAAACATGATGATGACGGATATCCGGTGTTGCTGAGGGATGTGGCCGAAGTATCAACAAAACCGGCTCCTCCGATTGGCGCGGCATCGGTAAACGCACAGCCTGGAATTATCCTGGTCATCAGCAAGGAGCCGGCTGCCAATACCATCGAACTCACCCTGCAGATTGTTAATCGCCTCGAAGAAATATCTGCCACGTTGCCTGGTGATGTAACCGTACACACAGAATTGTTCCAGCAGGCTCATTTTATCGACATTGCCATCAACAATGTGCTTCAGGCACTTTTCATTAGTGGTATCCTGGTGGTATTTATCCTTTTTATTTTTTTGAATAACTGGCGGGCAACCCTTATTTCGCTTGTGGCCATTCCGGTTTCAGTAATTATCTCTGTACTTGTTCTTTGGCTTGCAGGCATGACCTTTAACACCATGACACTGGGGGGTATAGCCATCGCCATTGGCGTTTTGGTGGATGACGCCATTGTATTTGTGGAAAATGTGTTTCGCAGAATCCGTGAGAACCGGAACCGGCCAAAGAAGGAGCAGGAATCCTTCATTAGCGTTGTTTCGCGTGCTTCTATCCAGATCAAAAACCCGATTGTACTTGCCAATTTTACCATTGTAGTGGTATTCCTGCCGCTACTGTTTCTCACCGGTCTTGAAGGTAGCCTTTTGATGCCCCTTGGTATCGCCTATGTAACCACGATTATTGCTTCCCTGCTGGTAGCCCTCACACTAACACCCGCAATGAGTGCCTGGTTGCTGCAAAAGCACAGCGAAAAAGAAGAGCAGACGAGCTGGGTTTCCCGTAAACTCGAAGAACTTTACCAGCCGGTACTCATCAACAGCTTCCGTTACCGGTATCTCGTGCTGTCGGGTGTTGCCGTGCTTTTTGTGATATCACTTTTACTGATTCCCGGTATCGGGCGGTCATTTCTTCCCGAATTTAATGAAGGAACGCTTAATGTAGGTATGGCAACCATGCCGGGCACCTCGCTCGAAGAGAGCAACGAGCTGGGCTACCGTCTGGAGGAGATGCTGCTGGAGCACCCGCTGGTTATTTCAACAGCACGCCGTACCGGCCGTGCCGAAATGGACGAGCACACCATGGGATCGCACGGGCACGAAATTGAACTTCGCCTGGAACGGGGCAACTACAACATACACGATTTGATGGACGAACTTCGCGAAACCGTGTCGGTTCTTCCGGGAATGAACGTCTCGTTCGATCAGCCCATCACACACCGCATCGACCACATGCTTACCGGTGTGCGCACCAACCTGGCGGTAAAAGTGTACGGCCCCGATCGAAACCGCCTTCAATCCATCAGCCACGACATTGAACGAATACTCCGCTCACAAAGCAATATCCAGGACATTTTAACCGATGAGCAGCTCGACGTCCCTCAAATCCAGATTCTGCCCGACCGTGAAATGCTGGCCATGCACGGGCTTTCCGTGGGCCGGTTTGGCGAATTGGTTGAAACGGCTTTCCGCGGGCTTACCATCAACCAGATTTACCTCGACCCTGCTGTGTTCGATCTTGTGGTGCGTTACCCCGAAGAATATCGCGCCAGCCCCGATGCCATCCGCAGCACGCCGATCGAGGTTTACAGCGGTCATCATCTGCGAATCGGTGATCTGGCCGAAGTTCGAATCAGTCATGCACCGAACGTAATTTCCCGTGAAAATGCCAGCCGGATGATTGTAACCCAGGCCAACATCACCGGTGGCGATCTGAGCGGAACGGTTGACCGTCTTCGAGAAATAGCCAATGAAGAAATTGACCTGAGCGACGGCTATATGCTCGCATTTGAAGGACAGTTTGAACAGGAACGCAGAGCTACTCAAACCATTTTACTGGTCAGTATTCTCTCCTTAATTTTGATTTACCTCGCTCTACATGCGGTTTTTCGTTCATCAGGTCAGGCCATGTTAATTTTGCTGAACCTGCCTCTTGCACTTGTCGGCGGCCTTTTTGTGGTTCGTTTTGGCAGCGGTGTTCTGAGTATAGCGGGTTTGATCGGGTTCATCACCCTATTTGGAATTGCGGTGAGAAATGGCATCATTCTGATTGACCAATACAACGAACTCATCAAAGAAAAAACAATGGGAGTACGAAAAGCGGTACTCACCGGGTCACTAAATCGTCTTCAGCCCATTATGATGACAGTCATCACTACCGCACTTGCACTTCTGCCACTGGTATTGACCGGTAATCAGCCCGGAAATGAAATCCAGGGACCTATGGCATCCGTCATCCTTGGTGGCCTATTTACAGCAACACTACTCAATATGATTGTAGTGCCCCTGTTATTTGACTGGTATTTTTCGGGAAAAGAATCGTCGCCAAATTTTGATAAGTAAACAAAAAGTTTTATCCTTGTTCCGCTTTTAATAAAGCATTTAATCTAAATTTAATTCCAACTAAAAATGGACGAACCCGGTAGTAGTTGCATATTAAACACTGCTGAACTTACAGTAATCGCTGGAAAGTAGGCCCGGGCTTCCCTCATTATCAGGCAATGCACCGGACGCTCTCCTGAGGTGCACATGTATCCAAAAATTATTTCTTGGTGTAACGTAACGAGTTGTCAGACAATCCGTTGAGATTCATTATAAAATGTATCTGCACTGTTGCTGTTTCGTTCGGTATGATACTTTTATTTATGTAAAGCTATACCTCTGAAAAAGGTGATCATCATGCTAAAGAAAAGTAATTATTCATTTCCCCTTCTAAAAGCAGGAACTATCCTACTGATTTTTATACTGGCAATTCTTCATCAAAAAGCAGACGCACAACAAATGTTTGTGGATGATGCGGAAGTAACCACATACCGATCTTTTCAAATTGAAACCTGGTACGGATCGAGAGAATCCTGGTATTTAACAGCATTTAGCCCTGTACGCGGCCTGGAGTTGGGAACTGGTCTCGGGTTTGACTCCCGGGATGGCTTTGAACCCGCAAACTGGATTTTGGAAGCCAAATTTGTGCCCGTTGATCTGGAAACGAAAGGGTGGGCCATTGGTGGGGTTGCAGGGCTGCTGTATGACCTGGACGGAGATCTGGAAGAAGTATTTGCTTACATCCCATATAGCCGGATGATTTTCAAAGAGAGCTCAGTTCTTCACATTAATGGTGGGTTTGAAGCCGTTCAGGAGGAAGATTGGGAGTACGAAATCATTACAGGAATACGCGGAGATTTCGGCATAAACGAGCGCTTTACCATTCTTTCTGAAGTTG
This sequence comes from Balneolaceae bacterium, assembly GCA_007693395.1. GTDB lineage: Bacteria > Bacteroidota > Rhodothermia > Balneolales > Balneolaceae > Rhodohalobacter. Next base: position 7,262 of record REDS01000143.1, read on the forward strand.
CAGCAGCCAATTTCGGCGACTTCTTCTTCAAGGGAGGCCTCCGAATATCTCTAATTCCCGACCTTCTCGAAATGGATATTACTTACGGCGAGGGCTTTCGCCGAATGGAAACAGCACCCGGTTTTAATATCGGGATTGCCTTTACCCCGGATCAGCTCTGGTAGGTAATTAAACAATAACCAAACACCACAACCATGGACGAACCTCCGAGTTGTTTTTACTTAAATAAACTTACGAACACAAATTCGGTATGAGCCGGATCTGAAACGTTCTGAAAACGTTGTTTTGATCTGTCTCATGCCCAAAAATGAGACAGATTTATGACTAACATCGATTTCACACCCATCAACCATGCACTTGAAACAGGCAATGCCGACGAACTTCGCGCCCTTGTTTCTGAACTAAACCCATCTACCATTGGCGAACTGCTATCAGGCCTGAGTGATCAAAATCAAATGCGAGTATTTCTTTCACTTGATACTGAACAACAGGTTGGAGTAATGGCTTACCTCGATTTCAGTATACAGCTTTCCATTCTGCAGGGATTAACACTGGAGATAAGCAAAGAGCTGATAGAAAACATGCCTCATGATACCAGGGTAGATCTTTTGAACCGCCTGCCATCCGGTAAGAGAAATGAAATTTTGAGGCATCTCGCAAAAAAGGAACGGGATGACATTCTCAAACTTTCCGAATTCCAAGAGGGAACAACCGGTTCCATCATGACCTCCGATTATGCAATTCTGCACCCGGATGAAACCGCACAGCAGGCGATCGAAAAGTTGCGTATTGAAGCACCGGATCACGAGCTGATTTATTACGCCTATGTTGTAGATAAAGACCGGAAGCTGATCGGAACCGTTTCGATGCGGGCACTGATTGTTTCCGATCCGGACACAAAAGTGAGTGAAATACTCACCTCTGATGTAGAAAAAGTAAATGTGAATGAACCGGAAGAGAAAGCATCACGAAAATTGAAGCAACTCGATCTGCTTGCCCTGCCGGTTGTTAACGATCAGGACAAACTGGTGGGTATGATAACTTTCGACGATGCTATGCAGGCAATTGAGGATGATGTATCCGACACCATGTACCAAAAAGCGGGTGTAATGACCGGAACCAGTTCCCGCGATAAGGCTAGGGATGTACTTTTCAGCAGAAAACTTACTCAGGGAAATATTCTTTACCCTGTTCGGCTCAGAATTACATTTCTGTTCATCACTCTTTTTGGGGGTTTTTTAGTAGGTGGTGTTATCGACAGGTTTGAAGAGTTGCTTTCTGCAATCATCGTGGCTGCCGTATTTATCCCTGTTATCATGGATATGGGCGGAAATGTGGGTACTCAATCCACTACTATTTTTGCAAGAGGGCTGGCACTTGGCCACATCAAACTCGAAAAAATATGGAAACATATCGGGCGGGAAATGGCTATTGGGGCACTCATAGGTATTATTCTTGGAGTGCTTGCCGGAACCGGTGCCTATTTCTGGCAGGGTGCACCTAACGAACTGCCGCTGATAGGGTTAGCCGTTGGCCTTTCATTGATGATTGTTTTGCCATTGGCTTCATTTCTGGGATTTTTAATTCCGTATCTGCTTTTAAAAATGGGCTGGGATCATGCACCCGGTGCCGATCCATTCATCACAACCATTAAGGATTTTGTAGGGTTAACACTCTACTTTACACTGGTTAGTGTGATGATTGGGGTATAGAAAAGTGGTTGCAGAATCAGAATAGCTATGAAACAGCGTTTTGATTCTGCACGCTTTATTCAATCAATTTTCTATCTTGAACCCTTTATGTTCAAACTCAATTCTATTTCAGTACTATTTCTGTTCACAATACTGCTATCTGCTTGTTCTGCAGATAGTGTAGAAGACGTTTATCAACAACCGATATTTGACCCTGAACTCAATTTTTTCTTCTCCATTGAAGTGCAGGATCAACATGGAAACCAGCTTGAACCATCCGGTATAACCCTTTTCGAAGCAGCACGGGGAAGGGAAAGCAGCCCACTGGCTAACTTTCAAAGCGGTGAAGATGGCAACATTAAAGCAGTTTTAGATAAAGGAGAGCCAATTGTTGCGAGGGTTTCGGCTCCACACCATAAACCTTTGTATCTCTTTATTCCTGCTTTTGGAGGCGACAGTCTGTCCGCAGTGATACAACCCGAACCTTATCTGATACGGGAACAGCCTGAACCATTCATACTTGGCAATTTCAATCAGTTTGATGATTTCAATGCTATATCGATGCAGCAGGAAGAAGATGGGAGATGGATTGCTCATATTGACTTCCCCGGAGATACTTTAATTTATATGATCAATGGTTTTGCTGATCATTTTCAAGTGCATGGTACTGAAGGAGAGTTTCACTTTTCGGCACTACATACGGCAAGGCAATCTGGCTTTGAATCTGTAATGGTTCGTGATGATTCTGACCCCTTTAAAGTTTTGTTCGACCCCTCTGATTATCAAATTCCACCTTTTAATCCTGTAATAAAGTTTGACAAAAACACGCCTATATCGGTTGCAGGCGTTGCAAAAATCTATTCCGAAATGATCCGGATGGAAGATATTACAGCAGCTTCGGGAGTATCACCAAATTATTCAGAGTTTTCACAAAATGTAGAAACCATTCTTTCTGAATACGACCATCCTGATGTGGGACTAGCCGCAAAACTTGCCAAAGCCCGGTTTATTGAGGAGCTTGGAAAAGATCCTGAATGGGCCGACAACGTGCTGCAACAAGTTCAGCCAGGATCTGATTTATGGAAAATGCACTACCCCTCTATCACAAAATTGTTCAACGCCTCTACCGCAATGGAGGAAGTAAGCCTGAGGCTTTGGAATCTATACCGGCAACAGAATCATCCAGCGCTACAAGGCGAAGCTCTTTACTCCCTTCTGAAGTTTCACTACCAACGCGGTGAAGATGAAGAGTGGTATCAGGCACATTTCGATCTGGTAAGAGAATACCCCGGCCATGAACGGATAAATTACTCCTACAACCGCGGTTTTGCTCCCGACGCTGTTATGCATATCGACCGATATTTTCCCGATTTTACATACGAATCACTGACTGATCCCGGCACGAATCTCAGTCCAGTTGATCCCAGCGCCGTTCTTACAATCATCTATTTTTGGGATATCGAAAATCTGCAAAGCCGTAATCATATCGAAACACTGAAATCAGTGTACAGATCTTTTTCTGAGGCCGGTGCAGATATTTTTCTGATCGCACTCAATTCAGAAAGAGAGCGGGTTCAGCGTTTTAAAGATCAAAATGAGATCGAATGGAACACAGCTGCAGCAAATTTTCATGACCCCAACATTCAGGTACTCGGAGTAACTGAGGTTCCTCACACCATTCTGCTCGATCGGCAAAACAGAGTGCTAATAAACAACGAGCCATTTTTGAATGATGAGAGGATTTACAATCTTGTAGAAGAGTATTTCAATAATCTGAACTGGCCTGAATAGATGATTAACCTGTTGCTTATTGCCCTTGGAGGAGCTATTGGTGCAAGCCTTCGGTTTTTAACTGGAAAAGCTGCAATTAAGCTCTTTGGTATGCACGAAGTTTTAACCGGAACAGTTTTTGCAAATATCGCCGGCTGCCTGTTTGCCGGCACTCTTCTTGGCCTTGTTTCGGTTGAGCAGCTCCTGAATCAAACATCCATTCTGTTTTTAACCATCGGAATTCTTGGTTCTCTCACTACATTCTCTACGTTTATTCTCGAAGCATATCAGATCGGAAAAGCATCCGCCCCGAAACTACTGACTTACCTTTTTCTGCAGCTTTTCGTTGCACTTCTTGCAACGGTAGCCGGCTACGGGTTCATCCATTTCTTAAATAGTGCATAGTATGAAAAAACTGCTTCAAGATATCTTATGGGTGGCCTGCGGGGGTGCAGTTGGTGCGAGTATGAGGCATGGTACCAATCAGTTTGTATTCAGTTTTATGGGAGAGAAGTACTTTTTTATTGCCACATCCATCGAAAATATCGTTGGCAGTTTTCTAATTGGCCTGTTTTTCACCCTGCTTAGCCGACGCTCTGTAAAGTATCACAACGTAAATCTTTTTCTGCTGACCGGGGTAATTGGCAGTTATACCACCTACTCCGGTTTTATGATAGACTCACTGATACTTTTTAATGAATCGATACCCATTTTGATAACTTACTTTTTTGGGCAGATTTTTGTGGGTTTTTTTGCTCTTATAACCGGTATGGGTGTTATGAAAACGTATTACAAAAACTGAATTCCTTCAATAAAATTTTTTACCGTACCCACCTGCAGCTGATTATTAATGGCTGGCTAATGAAAAAGCTTAGACAGAATCATTAATCAAAATTAACTGAATCATTTTCTAATCTCCCATCAAGGTTTATATTGCAGGGATATATACATCATTTTTAACTCTAAATCGATCTGCCATGAATTTTAATAAACCTGTTCATGCATTTTTTCTATGCATCATCTTAACAATATCCATCACCGGCCTGGCCCATTCTCAAGGACTAACAGCTGAGGATGTTGTCTCCATCGAAACAGTTGGTGCCGTTACTTTGAGCCACGATGGCGAGATGATTGCCTACACCCTCTCAGTTCCCAGAACCGAGAGTGAATCTATTGGCCGAAATTATTCGGAACTCTACCTGCTGCCGGTAAGTGGTGGGGAAGCAACACCGGTGATGCAAAAGCCGCAAAGTGCCGGTTCACCGCAGTGGGGCAGTGATGGCCGGCTCTATTTCACAGCCCGAATTACCGATCACCACAATCAGGTTCAGGTTTACTCCGTGAACCGATCAGGTGAAGATCTCAAAAAACACACAAATGCAGAGCACGGCCTGGGAAATTTCGCGTGGAGTGCTGATGGCTCAACACTTGCCTATATGGCTATGGATCCTGTATCAGCTGAGCGCCGGGCTCAAGAAGAGCGCGGATTTGATATGATTGTAGCCGGTGAAAATCTTCGATACATGCGCCTTTGGGTACAGCCTAGAGTTGGAGATGCTGAGGTAGTTACTTCCGGTGATATCTATGTATGGGACTTCTCCTGGGCACCTGATGGCGAGCGCATTGCCGTACGTATAAGTGATACTCCCGGCGCCGATGTGGAGCAGATGTACACGCGATATGCAGTGGTTAACAGAGATGGTTCCGGTTTATCCACCCTGATGGATGCCCCAAAAAAGAAAGCGGCAATGAGCTGGAGCCCCGATGGTACAAAACTGGCTGTTGTAGCTGGCAAAGTGTACAGTGATCCGCTACCGCAACGCCTTTGGGTACTTGAAGCTGATGGAAGCAGTAACCGGGATATTACCCCTCAAGACTGGGAAGGTACGGTTGAAACCGTAGGCTGGATGGATGCTCAAACACTCTTTTTCACTGCCGTTGAACGCTCTTCTACATACCTCTACAACCTTCAGCTTACACGTGGCACCAAAACCCGCATTGCCGGAGGAGGTAACGAAATATTCAGAAGTGTAAGTATGGATGCTAACCGCCGGGCATTTGCAGCATCGGTTAACACCAAAGAACATCCAGGAGAAGTTTATTCGGGCGATGTAAGAAGGGGCGAATTTCAGCGGTTAACCCACCACAATCAGTGGATTGCAGAACGGCAACTTGGAGAGCAAACTTCTATAACATGGCAGGGTGCTGATGGGCTTGAAATCGAGGGCATTTTAGTAAAGCCGGTAAATTATGAAGAAGGTGTTCGCTACCCGCTTGCAATCCTTCCCCATGGCGGGCCTGAAGGAATCAGCATGAACGGCTGGAATACACGTCCGCTCTATCCAACTCATCTTCTTGCAAATGAGGGGTATGTTGTTCTCAAGCCAAATTACAGGGGCAGCGGCGGTCGCGGAACCGGGTTTGCCTCAGCCAATCACAGGGATCTTGGAGGAAAAGAGTTTGATGATGTGCTGCTTGGTATCGATCACCTTGATGAACTCGGCCTTATTGATCCGGAAAGGGTTGGCATTAGCGGCACCTCTTATGGTGGTTATTTTGCCGCCTGGGCAGCCACTCGCCATACTGACCGCTTTGCCGCGGGTATTACCTTTGCGGGGCTCTCGAACTGGATCTCTTTCATGGGTACCACCGATATCCCTCACGAAATGAGCGTGGTACACTGGGATCTCTACTGGTTCGACAATCCCGGGCAGAACTGGGAGCGTTCTCCTGTGGCCTGGTTAAATCAGGCTAATACGCCGCTGCTGGTTGCCACCGGCCTGGCCGATGAGCGTGTACACCCGGAGCAATCTCTGCAGATGCATCAGTTTCTCGAAATGAAGGGCATCCCAACCGGGCTTATTCTCTATCCCCGCCAGCCGCATGGTTTAACCGAAAGAGCCCATCAGCTCGATTTTATGAATCGGGTTGTTGATTGGTTTGGCACGTATCTGAAGTAGTATGCTTCAAGAAATTAATTGATGGTGCAACGAGGCTTGCGAAGTTCTATAATGCTTAACCGGGCACATTGGCGGAGTTAACTTTTCCAAAACCCCCGGTTAAAAATCAAATTGACTTCGGAAGTTTTAAATTGGCATTACCATTGAAGCCAGTATGTTAAAGTGTGAGCCTTAAGGCTGCAAAAGCAAAATTTATCCAGGAAAAGTTATACACCTCATCTACATCTGCGCCTCCTTCAAGCAGTCTGTAGCCAACCAAAAAATTCAGGTTGTTGTTGATTCTGTAGTTCAGGAGCAGAGAGGCATCTGTTGCCCTGCCCTGTACCGATGCCAGTGTTTCGACATCAAAAATTGCAGAGAGATCGGAGTAGATTCTTCTCTCTGCATAAACATGAAGCAACGGCACAAAGCCTAAATCGGTATTCTCCTCACGTATGTCATTTTGTACAAGCTGAACCTTGGCATCACGAAGCAATGCAGCAGCGCCTGCACCCAATACCCAGTTATTACGGTTGTAAAATGTATATCTGTAGGTAAGTCGGTATGTATTGAACTGGTACGTGCCCTCAATGGCTGTACCCGTTTCGTACAGGGAGTTTTCAAAGATCACATCTTCGGGGAGAAATCCCCTGTTGCTGCTTCTTATCGGGGCGTAAAGTGCTCTGATGGTGTGCCGCCTTCCAAGTGTAACATTTAATCTCAGTCTAATGTAGGGCTCTATATCATTGCCAATCAGGGTGATCATATCAAACTTTGTTCCGCCATCATTCGGAATACGAACGTCGTTGCGGCTGTACCACAATCCACCCGACTCTGCCTCAATCGATATCTGTTGGGCCTTAACGCCATCAGTAAAAAAAGAAGCGGTTAAAAAAGAAATAGTTAGTATGAGAAAAACCGAATATCTGATCATCATATATCTCCAATGTTTCCTTATAAAAGGTAATTCACATGCCCATCATTCAGCAACTTATAAGATAGATAAAATTAAAAAAGAGGAACGTTTTCTTCTGATTTTAATGAATTACACTGTAAAGAGAGGAATATTTTATTTATCTTTTGGAAGCGCTTTTTTGAGCCTTAGACGCAATATTTTAACTAAAAAGATAATGCAAGAATCATTACTTATTCCTAAAATTGAAAAAACATCTGAAAAAAATTTCCCGCTTTTTGGCGAGCTGGCAAATCTGGAGCACGAGCAGATTGTTTTCTGTTCACGGCCCGAAGCCGGCCTTAGGGCCATTATCGCCATTCACGATACTACGCTTGGCCCTGCTCTCGGCGGTACGCGAATGTGGAACTACAAATCAGAAGCAGAAGCGGTAAAGGATGTGCTTCGCCTTTCGCGAGGAATGACCTATAAAGCTGCCATTTCCGGGCTGAATCTCGGCGGCGGAAAAGCGGTTATTATCGGCGATCCTCAAAAAGATAAAAATGAACATCTTTTCAGGGCCTTCGGCCGGTTTGTTGATGGCCTCGCCGGCAGATATATCACAGCAGAAGATGTAGGGATGACCGAAAAAGAGATGGAGTGGATATTTGCAGAAACCAAATATGTAACCGGTATCCCAAAATCACTTGGCGGCAGCGGTAATCCATCCCCTGTTACTGCTTACGGTGTTTACATGGGAATTAAAGCAGCTGCTAAACAAGCTTATGGCAGCGATTCTCTTGCAGGGAAACGTGTTTCCATCCAGGGAGCTGGGTCAGTTGCATCACACCTCGCCCGCCACTTGAAAAGTGAAAACGCAGAAATTTATCTGTCTGATATTTTTCCTGAAAAAGCCGACCGCCTCGCTGCTGAAACCGGGGCAATTGTAGTATCACCCGATGATTTGTACGCACTAAATGTTAATATTTTTAGCCCCTGTGCTCTTGGCAGCGTGGTGAATGATGATACCATAAACCATCTCAACTGCGACATTATTGCCGGGGGTGCCAATAATATTCTGGACGAAGAAAATCGCCATGGAGAGCTTCTTCGGCAGAAAGGTATACTATACGCTCCTGATTATGTAATCAATGCCGGTGGCATCATAAACATTGCCAGCGAAATGGAGGGATATAACGAGCAGCATGCACTGGAGAAGACATCCCGAATTTATGATACCACTCTTGAGATTTTCCGGTTTGCCGACGAACACGGAATTACAACAAATGAGGCTTCCAACAGACTTGCTAAACGCCGAATAGCCGGTGTTGGAAATCTAAGTAACATTTATTCCTCGAAAAGCCATTTCTCTAAACGAATGGGTGAAATGTATTTGAGAGACCGAGCCTGATGTTACCTTGATGGTTCACAACAGAGCAGCCTGTTTAACCGCAGGCTGTTTTTTTATTTGGTTATTCTTACACCTTACAGTTCTTTTTTTGACTTTGAATATTCGTGAACTCTTCACTATAACTCTTTACCTTTTCAACGAAAGTGAAAAATTAACATGTTTGGTTGTGCTAAACAGACAGAAATTATTAAAAAATGCCTATGCAAAAGAAAGAGTTTCAATTTAAAGACAGGCTCATCAAAGGAATAGAAACCAACGGGCGTTTTAAAATCAGCGTGTTAAAGACAACGGATGTTGTTCAAGCAGCAAAGAACAATCACAACCTCTCTCTGCTCAATACGGTACTGCTCGGGCGCACACTTACAGCGGCAATGTTACTGGCATCCGAATTGAAGGGAGAAGAGCGCATTTCCATACGCCTTGAAGGCAACGGGCCGGTTGGGATGATAAAGGCAGAAGCTAATCGCGTAGGCGAAGTTCGCGGCTTTGTTAAAAATCCGGCTGCTGAGCTCAACTATACAGGCAGTAATACTGAAATAGGGCAGGGTATAGGCTTGGGCCTTCTTACCGTTTCGAAAATACTCTACAATGAAGCCGAGCCCCGCACCAGTACCATTGAAATTATTCGGGGTGATATTCTTTCTGATGTGGCTCACTATCTGGTTCAGTCAGAACAAGTTCCTTCAGCTGTTTTGCTTGATGTAAGCTTGAAGGATAATGGTGACGTGGATCAGGCAGGCGGCATCCTTATCCAGCGGATGCCCGGTACAGATGATGCCATTATGAAAACTCTTGAAACTACACTGGAAAAACTCCCCACAGTATCCGAACTGCTTGCTGATGAGATGTATATAGATACCATTATGGAGCTGGCAGGATCTCCCTACACCATAAAAGAACTTACACGCCAACCGGTGCATTTCTTCTGCAGGTGCAGCCCTGAGAGATTTAAAAGCGCACTCGCTCTTTTAAGTTACGAGGATTTGAAAGAGATGGAGGGTGAAGACCAGGAGATGGTTTGCCACTACTGCGGGAAAAAAACGCTTGTTTTTCAAAAAGAGATTCACTCTATTGTAGAGAATGCTAAAGCAAAACTGAATTAATGTACAACGAGAAAGATATTCACTCTACCATAAATCTTGCCATTCAGTTTAAAGAGTGAAAAAGAACAGTTTAATGGCTCAGTTAAAGAGTAATCACTTAAAGAGATAGAGATATTGCCAGAGACTTTGGGTAAACCCCGAATTTGTACGGCAGGCCGTACTGGAATTTGACGGGGTACCTGTTTAATAACCACTACTGATGGATTCCGGCAGCAAAAAAAAAGTTGAATTAAGAAGAGGGTTTAAACTGCAAACGAAGAGCCACACCCGCATGATTCGCTGGCATTTGGATTATCGAACGTAAAGCCGCGGGCATCAAGCCCGGTAGGGTAATCGATCTCTATACCGTTCAAGTACATAAGATGTTTGGGATTAATGATGATCTCAAAACCCTGGCTGGTTACTACAGTATCTTCATCTGTGCGAATGTCGAAACCCAGTTTGTAGCTAAGACCGGAACAACCCCCACCTTCAACAGCCACTCGCAGATAGAGCTCTTCACCCAGGTTCTCCTTCTCTTTGATTTTTGCAATCTGCTTCGCTGCGCGCTCTGTGAGAATAACAGGATCCACACCTGCAGAAACCGCGGGTTGTTCTTCTTCCGGTATTTCTTCTTCATCTGTATCTAAATCGATAAGTGAAGCAATTACGTCATCTAAATTATCTTCTTGAACAGCCATTAATGCCCGATTGATTTACTTTGTTACGTTTGCAAAAACAAAATAGTCAGTATCTGATCTTCGGAAAAGATTCAGTACCCCAGCGCTCACTAAATTAACGAGAATTTTTGAAGCGCGATAGCTCGTAATATTTGCTACCTGAGAGAACTTTGAAACGGTTATCTCACCATATTCATTCAAAAACCTGAACAGCATCTGCTCATTCTTACCATATTCAAATGTAACCCCGTTGGAGGAGTGCTTGTATTTAAGCACTTCGGCCTGTTCGTCGCTCGCGAGGATGCTTTCATCAGCCTCTCTAATAAACACCAGCCGCTTTTTTTTGCCTTTGTTGTACACAGGTTTCTTATCAGCTTCAGGCACTCTCACCACCATAACATCGTACTGCCCGTAATGCACCAGTTCAATTTCAATGGGAACCGGCGGTACGCAGTGGTCGTATGCTGCCTTATGCAGAATAAACTCCTCTTCAAAATATCCTGTTATTCCGGTCACGTTTTTGTAATCGTCAACGCCAATCAGAATATTGCCGCCCTTTGTGTTAGCAAAGGCAGCAATTTCGCGGGCAATTTTTTCTGGTGATGGAGTAGTCTTTTTGAATTCGAGATACGTTCCTTCTCCGGTCTGGATGAGGTTCTTCAAATCAAAAGAGCTCATTCTGGAGATGGTAATTTCGCCGTTGGGGAGATTCATATTTTCAATTTGCTTTCGCGGAAAGTAACGTTCTACTGTAAATCTTTTATGAATTCAAAAACTGTGTGTTTTATAACGTATATACAACGCATAACTTACGTCATTAAATCATTATCTCATCTTTAGCATTTCGGGTCATCAGTTCATTAACGGCATCCTTGGGATCCATATTTTTGAAAAGTACTTTATAGACTGCCTCAGTAATTGGCATTTCAACGCCATTTTTTTGTGACCACTGATGAACCGAGCGTGCCGTTTTTACGCCCTCTGCAACCATATTCATGCCGGATGTAATTTCTTCCAGCGTTTTGCCCTTACCAATATTGTATCCAACATAGCGGTTTCGACTGTGGGTACTGGTGCAGGTAACTATCAAATCTCCCATACCTGTTAAGCCGGAAAATGTATCCTGCGATGCACCCAGCGTACTTCCCATCCGTTTCATTTCGTGCAAGCCTCTAGTAATCAGTGCCGCTTTTGCATTGTCTCCCAGTTCGGCACCATCCACTATTCCCGCAGCAATGGCCATAATGTTTTTTAGTGCTCCTCCAATTTCGGCGCCAATTATATCCTGATTCAGGTAAACTCTGAACATCGTAGTCATAAATGTTTGCTGAATAGCTCTTGCAACCCTTTTTGAATACGCAGTGGCAACAACTGTTGTGGCTTTCAACAGGCCAACTTCTTCAGCATGGCTTGGGCCTGTAAGTACCCCGATTTGATCTTCAAGCACAACACCATCAAGCACATTCACCAATATTTGCGATGGGGTCATCAGGCTGTCTTGCTCAATACCTTTTGCTACGGATATGATAATTTCATTGCCACTCAAAAACTCTCTCGCTTTCGTACTCACCTCACGCATTGCGTGTGTTGGCGTTGCGAATACTACCATATCTGCATCCTTCAAAGCATCCTCAAGCTTATGATGGGCAGCAATCTTGTGGGACAGTTTTATATCAGACAAATATGCCGGGTTGTAGTGGTTTTTATTGATTCCATCAACAACCTCACTCTCTCTTGCCCACATAGAAACCTGATGCCCGTTCGATGCGCATAACATGGCAATTGCTGTTCCAAAACTACCTGCTCCAATAATGCTTACTCTTTTCACGCTGATGATTGTTCGTTCTGTATTCTGCCCTTCGATGGTTTAAACGATTCTACCCTGTTCTCATTCCCTTCAATAAGGCGTTTAATATTCCCTTTATGCTTTATGATTATCCCGGCGGCAAGGGCACTGCTAAACAGTATAATGCTGCCATCAATCGGATAATCGAAACCGTATCGCATAATTAACTGCGAAAATGGAAAGATAAATGCTGATGAGATTGATCCGAGTGATACATACCGTGTGGTAAACATTACAATCAAAAATACAGCAAGAGAGATACTGATTGAAATCGGCTCAATTCCATAGAGCATTCCACAAGCTGTTGCAGCACCCTTCCCTCCACTAAAGCCTGCATAGATGGGAAACATGTGTCCCACCACAGCAGCTACGCCACAAAAAATCAGAATCATTGAATCAACTTCCCAGTTGCCGTATAGCTGAACCGGTCCGCTGCCTATACTCCCCGCAAGCTGGCTAATTACCGTTGTTGTGAATAACCCTTTTCCAAAATCAAACAGCAGTACAATGGTACCGGCTTTCCATCCTAATATTCTGAATGTATTTGTGGCACCGGCATTTCCGCTTCCATGTTCCCTGATATCAATCTTAAAGAAAAGCTTGCCCATCCACAGGGAGCTTGGGATAGCGCCGATGAGGTAACTGATAAGAACAACAACAAAAATAGCCAGCATTAGAAGCGTTTCCGTTCGTAATTTCTATGCCGCTAAAATAGTAAAACCTGATGGCAGAACCGAACTGCTGAAATAATTTTTATCAGACGTGCCGCTCGGCGTGGTACGATGAGCGTACAAGCGGGCCACTCTCCACATGCTCAAGTCCAAGCGCCTCTCCAATCTCTTTATACTCTGCAAAAAGATCAGGGTGCACCCACTCTACCACAGGATGGTGCATTTTAGTTGGCTGCATATACTGCCCTATGGTGAGAACATCTACTTTGTGGTCCACACAATCCTGCATCAATTCGATAACTTCTTCGCGTGTTTCGCCGAGGCCAACCATGATGCCGGTTTTTGTTCGAAGGTCCTGCTCCTTACATCTAAGCAGTAATTCGAGTGAGCGCTCGTATTTTGCCTGCGGTCGCACATTTCGGTAAAGCCTTGGCACAGTTTCAAGATTATGGCTGAGAACATCAGGCGGTGTAGCAATAACAATTTGAAGCGCATCCCAAACTCCTCTGAAATCGGGGATCAGCGATTCAATAGTCACACCTTTTATCGCCTCTCTTATCTGCTTGTGGCACTCTGCAAAAATAGGCGCACCGCCATCTTTTCTCTCATCTCGGTTAACGGATGTTAGAACCACATGCTTTAATTTCATTTTTGCTGCGGCATCTGCAACGCGCCGTGGCTCATCCCAATCAAGGCCTTGTACAGGGCGGCCGGTTTTTATTGCACAGAATGAGCATGACCGGGTACATACATCACCCAAAATCATAAATGTTGCTGTACCAGCACCCCAGCATTCGCCCATATTCGGGCAACGGGCTTCAGAGCAAACCGTGTTAAGGTTATTTTTGCGAATAGTTTCTGATACTTCCTTAAACTTTTCTCCGGATGGGAGTTTTACCCGCAGCCAATCCGGCCTGCGATCTGCCGGGCTCTGTTTTTCAATTACGTCGAGTTCTTTAATCATATAAACGCCTTGTGAGGAGTGCTATAAATTTTGGATGCTAAAGGTACGAAATTTGCTGCTTCTGTTCTGCTGAATCAACCTTTACTGTTTTTGCGTCAAATACATCAGCAAAATGTTTGATTAATTTATCCTTTACGTTTGAAGGATCTATGAATTGCCCTTTTATTTTTGATAAGCTTGTAACAGATTTGTTCTGTATACCGCAGGGAACAATGTAGTTGAAGTAGGAGAGATCTGTGTTCACATTGAGAGCAAATCCGTGCATGGTCACCCATCGTGAGCAGCGTATACCCATGGCACAAATTTTTTCTTCGCCAACCCATACTCCGGTAAGCCCATCTTTTCTGCCTGCGTCAATGTCAAAATCACTGCATGTTTTTATAATTACTTTTTCAAGATAGCGCAGGTATTTATGGATGTCAGTAAAATAGTTGTCGAGGTCCAGTATTGGGTAACCAACTATCTGCCCGGGGCCATGATAGGTAATATCACCGCCGCGATCTATCTCAATGTATTCGGCATCGATATCAGTCAGTTCTGCAATACCTTTAAGCAGATTGGCAGAATCACCACTTTTGCCTAATGTATAGACGTGAGGGTGTTCAACAAAAAAGAGCATGTCATTGTAGAAATGCTCTGTTTGTTTACCATTGCGCAGGTTTAATTTTTGCCTGATGAGCTTTTGCTGTGCATTTTTCTGGTTATCCCACATTTCTCTGTAGGGTACCAAGCCGGCATCAACAATTTTGATAATTCGTTTCATGAAGACAAGATAACTAAATTACGGAAAAGTGGGCCCATTCCTGAGCCCACCTCACGTGTCCTGTCTCCTTCAACTACTAAAGTTCATCTTTCGTTTTCTTTCCCGATCTATTCTTAATTCCTGATCATAAATATTACCGGCAAACTATACTGTACTCTCACCGGCCGGCCTCTTTGCATACCGGGCACAAATTTTGCCTGGCTTACCACTCGTAATGCTTCTTCATCAGCTCCGCCGCCAATTCCCCTAACAACTCTTGGGTTTTCTACTTCACCGCGTTCGTTTACAATAAACTGTACGTAAACTCTTCCCTGAATTTGCGCACGAAGAGCTCTTTCAGGATATCTTACTTGCCTTTGAAGCGCTTCCAGCCCACCAATTAATTCAGGCATCTGTTCAACCAAAATAAAGAAATCTTCTTCGGGCTCTTCACTTTCTTCCTGTGGTGGCGGTGGTGGCATATCTAAAAATCCACCAAGGTCCATTTCAGCATCTATCATGATATCTACATCTTCTATGATTTCATGATTTGGAACCGCAACCGGTACCGGTTGCCTTGGTGGTGGAGGTGGTGTGCGGTCTTGTTGTGTTTGCACAATTTCTTCCATCTCAACAACTTCCTGCTCTGAAACAAGAATAATCTCTGTTTCTGCAGTTCTAAAATCTACCCTTGCAAGCACAATCAGTATTATCAAAGCCAGAATAAGTCCGGTTTCAAGAAGAATGGTGTAGTAGTTGCGAAGGTTTGCTTCAGGCTTTCTTCTTATCTCATAATTGGGTTTGAGCCTATTGTCTTTCATGTTCTCTCACCTCTCTGTGTAATTAGTAGTTTGAATGTTAACAGGGAGACCTCTATTTGGATCTCTATCCTTAATATAAATACGAATTATTAATTTTCCGTGAGTATTTAAGTTTTTTTTGTCTTTATCTCTACAATCGATGGCAGACATAAAAAAAGCGGGTCATTTAACCCGCTTTTTTCTAAAATATTATGGTATTAAAAGTTCTTCTTCGGCTTGCTGCCAAGGTGTATGCCTTCGCCATACGCTTCTGCGGCAGCTTCCATAATGGCCTCGCTCATTGTAGGGTGAGGATGCACAGCACTGATAATCTCGTGGCCTGTTGTTTCAAGATCGCGTGCAACTACTGCTTCTGCAATCAGTTCGGTTACATGAGATCCTATCATGTGGCAGCCGAGCCACTCACCATATTTAGCATCGAAAATAACTTTCACGAAGCCCTCTTCGTGGCCCAGGCCAGTAGCCTTTCCACTTGCCGAAAAAGGAAATTTACCCACTTTAATGTCGTATCCCTGCTCTTTTGCCTGCTTCTCAGTTAAACCTACAGATGCAACCTGTGGCTCGCAATATGTACAGCCGGGTATGTTATCGTAGTTGATTGGCTTGGGATTTTGTCCTGCAAGCTGTTCTGCAAGTATTACCGCCTCGTGCGATGCTTTATGAGCCAGCCATGGAGCGCCGATAACATCACCAATAGCGTAAATATTTTCTGCGGTGGTTTTGTAAGTTTTGGTATCCACTTTAATGGCTCCTTTTTCGGTTTCCACACCGGCTTTATCAAGGCCTATGTTTTCGATATTACCGGTAACACCAACCGCAGAGAGTACCATGTCGGCCTCGATTACCTCTTCGCCCTTCTTGGTTTTTACAGTCACTTTCACACCCTTGCCTTTTTTCTCCACCTTTTCTACAGTGCTTTCGGTAAGAACATTCATGCCTTTCTTCTTATAGATTTTAGCGAGCTCTTTACCCACATCTTCATCTTCAACTGGAACCAGTGTTTTTTGAAGCTCGACAATGGTTACTTCCGTACCAATTGTGTGATAGAAATATGCAAACTCTACACCAATAGCACCGGCGCCGATAATTACCAGTTTCTTGGGTTGCTTTTCGAGCTGCATTGCCCTCTCGGAGTCGATAATCAGTTTGCCGTCTATTTCAAGCCCGGGTAACTGACGCGGACGTGCGCCTGTAGCAATAATAAAGTGCTTAGCCTTAACGGTATCCTGCTCTTTTCCGGAATCATCCTGAATGGAAAGCTCTTTGGCAGATTTAAAAACGCCGGTTCCGTTAATCACTTCAATTTTATTGGCTTTCATTAAAAACTGCACACCTTTACTCATTTTATCGGCCACGCCACGGCTGCGTTTTATCATGCCTTCAAAGTTTGCAGAAAACTCTTTTACATCCACGCCATAGTCACTTGCGTGCGAGATTGATTCAAATACCTCGGCCGACCTCAGCAGGGCTTTGGTTGGAATACACCCAATATTAAGGCAAACCCCCCCTAAAAAGCGTTTCTCAACTACAGCTGTTTTAAAGCCAAGCTGAGAAGCCCTGATAGCAGCTGCATAGCCCCCGGGGCCGGTTCCAATTACACAAACATCAAATTCTTTTGCCATGATGAGTACTTTTTCTTTAGTTATTTACATTCAATTTATCTGGGTTTGAGCACTCCTTTCCGGGCATGCCAACCCATATTTCAACAGCACAATAAGGTAAGGAATCTACAGAAGATTTATAAATTTGCTGTTAAAAATGGGTTGCCGGCCTACAGGTTGAAATCTCCTCTCTCTTTTCGCCTGAAGTAATCTTTACTGGCCTCTATCACTCTCGGGGCAAGCAGCATGGTTCCAATCATTGTTGGAATGGCCATCATTGCAAACATTCCATCAATAAGGTTTATCACCATATCTATCGAGGTGATGGAGCCAATAAATATGGCAAAAATGTAGAAATAGTTGTAGTAGTGCTTTCTGTGGGCTCCACCCAGGAAGTTCAGGCATTTTGTTCCATAGTAGGAATAGGTGAACATTGTTGTAATGCTGAAAATCAGCACACAAATAATCAGCAGATATGGCCCTACAACCGGAATCCCTGTCTCAAATGCTACTGCGGTCATCGTAATTCCGTCAACAGATGTATCCAGCCAAGCGCCAGTCATCAGGAGCGCCATAGCGGTCATGGTACAGATTAAAAGGGTATCAATTGCGGGTTCCAGCATACCTACCAGCCCCTCACGAACGGGCTCGCGTGTTTTCGCTGCACCGTGCGCCATCGCCTCGGTACCGATCCCGGCTTCGTTCGAAAATGCCCCACGGCGAATTCCATTCGAAATTACCACACCAACTGCACCGCCTGCAGCCGCCTGGCCTGTGAAGGCATCGGTAACAATCAACCAGAAGTAGTAAGGTACATCCACAATGTTATTCACGATGATATAGACCACAGTGAGGATATAGATGAGTACCATCAGCGGCACAAGGCGTGCAGCTACATGGCCAATTCGCTTAATCCCGCCAAAAATTACGGATGAGACGAGGGCAACAAGTATCAGCCCAATGATAATATCAGATAGCCTGAAGCCGGTTTCGGTAATGAATGAATCGGCAAGAATCATGGTATTGTAGCCAAGCAGCCCATCTTCTGCGAGCATGGTATCGCGAATAATCTGCGTAAGCTGATTCGACTGAAACATCGGTGTACACCCTATTAAACCGGCAACGCTGAAAAATATGGCAAGCGGCTTCCACTTTTTGCCAAGGCCCTCAGTTATGTAGTACATCGGCCCACCCTGAATTTTCCCGCTGGTATCTTCGCCACGGTACATAATGGCAAGTGTACAGGTGAAAAACTTCGTTGCCATTCCAACTATAGCAGTAATCCACATCCAGAAAATGGCGCCCGGGCCGCCAACCCCCAATGCAATTGCCACCCCACTGATGTTCCCCATACCAACTGTTGCAGCAAGTGTACTCGAAAGCGCCTGAAAATGGTTAATATCACCCGGGGCAGTAGGATCTTCATATTTACCTGAGAGTACTTCAATGCCATGCTTAAAGTTTCTGTATGGCATAAAACGGCTGTAGAAAAGAAAGAAAACGCCACCGCCAACAAGCAGTACAAGTAGCGGCATTCCCCAGGCGTGATTTGCAAATGCTACAATAATCTGTTCTAATGTTTCCAAAAGGCAGGTCTTTAGTTCAGCTTTTTATTTAGGAGCTCGGAACGCGAGTAGTGAATATAATCTATTGCCGGCGGAATAATATCTGAATTTCTGAGGAAAAGTGAAATTTGAGCACGATGATGCTGCCCGTGTATAATTAAGTGGTTGCAGATTTGCCATAGTGAGTTGGAGTAGCCAACCCCTTTTGAGTTGTTATAGTGTATTACGCTATCGAGGTCAACTTCATGGTCGGCAATAAGATCGAGCCATTTTTTTGTAGTCTGCCTTGCCTCTCGTTTGATGTCGGCCGTTTCGTACTCTTCCCAAATATCGGGGTCAT
>REDS01000132.1 GCA_007693395.1 Balneolaceae bacterium
CTTTGGAGATGCAGAGTAGTGCTTAGTTCTATTGTGCTATTTTCTTTTTGGTGAATTCCTTAACAACATACAGATCTGAGCGTTGATGTTGCGAAGCAGTGCTTCGCGGTTCGGAGTAGAATTTGTTGTTGAGTATAGAGGGTTTTTTCAAAGCACTGTCCAATCTTCTTTTCGTTTAAGGTAACTGTTGAACCTGATTCGATAAAGCCTGCATTCCTTTTTTAAATCCCGGAATGAAGCCGATCCGGAATAGCTACTCCCGGTTATTGCAGATGAGCTTTAAGAACCACAAACCCTCCTTCACCATAGCCTTTTAGAGGCTCTTCAACCTCGGTTTCTGATGCGGTGATTAAGGTTTGCCGGTATTCAAACTCTCCAAAGCCGGCTTTTTTCAGCAGGCCGGTAATCTCTTCAGGCGAGTGAAATGTGGCGTAGTCGAAATGGTTATCTTCAAAAGGGATCTGCTCAGCCCTGCCGATTTTAGTTTGAATGCCTCTCTCTTTAGCTATTCGGACCATCTTTTCGGATGGGTCGAGTCCCCGATCGATTGAAAGCTTTTCAGCAAACCGTGCTGTACCGATTCCGATTTCAAGGCCGAATTTGCCTTTCGGGATTACTTTCTCAGCGGATTCAATAGTATCCTAATACAAACTTCACCACAATTTCTTTGGGTAGAGGAAGGTATAAATCAGAATTTTACTCAATCTGCCAGGTATTACCGCTTCGAAACAGCTGATCTGTATTTTTGATTTTATTTTGTTTTTTTACCGAAGCAATTGCAGAGTGAACTCTTTCTTCAAAAGGCGTTGATTTAACTTTTCTTATAACCCCCATTGCCACAGGATAATCGGGCAAATGCAATTTTGACAGGGCCAAATGCAAAAGAGGGTCGATCTCCTCTGCATCATGATTCAGCGAATCATCAGTCCCATTTTCAAAAACCGTTTTTTCAAGTCTCATACCATTAATTTTCAATCCACGATTCTCCTCTTTTCCGAAGATCATGGGTTTGCCGTGTTCAAGAATGATTTGGTTATCATCTTTTGTATCGCGTCCGGTTATTTTTTCATGAATACCATCGGTAAAAATCACGCAATTTTGCAGAACTTCTATAACAGATGTTCCTTTGTGATGGTACGCCTGCATCATCACATCTTCCATAAGTTTTGGATTATTATCCGGCACTCTTGCAAAAAATGTGGCTCCCGCTCCAATGGCTACCTCTCCGATATTGAATGGATTTTCATAGCTTCCTTCCGGAGCTGTTTTGGTTTTAACGCCCGCAGGAGTTGTTGGAGAAGACTGGCCTTTCGTCATCCCATAAATCTTGTTATTGAAAATGATAATATTAAGATTCACATTTCTTCTGCAGGCATGGATAAAATGATTTCCACCAATTGCCATACAGTCACCGTCACCGGTAAACACCCATACATTTAAATCAGGATTTGCCAGCTTCGCACCGGTTGCTACCGAAATAGCCCGCCCATGAATGGAGTGTATTCCATAGGTTTCCAGGTAATAGGTAATTCTTGACGAACAACCGATTCCTGAAACACTTAGAAAGTTCTCTTTAGCATTATCCATTTGGGTAAATGCTTTTTGCATGATCGCCAATATCATATAATCACCACACCCCGGACACCAGCGTACAGCTTGATCACTTTTAAAATCTTTGCTCGTTAATGCTCTTTTATCTTTTGTTTTTTCAGCCTGCATACTTAGTCCGATAAATGATTAATAATTTGAGCCTTGATCTCTGAAGTAAAGAAGGGTTGTCCCTGGATTTTGTTGAACTGTTTGTACGAGAAATCCGGGAATTTTGATCGTAAATAGTGAACAAATTGGCCATTATTCAGCTCACAAACCAAAATCTGATCATAGCTTGCTAAAATCTCTTCTGTATTTTCGGGCAACGGTTTTATGTAGTTGAAATGTGTAAAGGCCACATCTGTTTCACCCTCTTCTATTAGCTCTGTTACGGCAGTATTAATAGCACCATGAGTGCTTCCCCAGCCAACAACCAGTAACCTGCCTGATTTCGGGCCTTTTACTTCTTGTGCGGGCAGCCTTTTGGCTATTCTGTCAATTTTCTCTTCACGAATCTTCGTCATTTTTTCATGATTCAGAGGATCATACGTGAGGTTTCCTGTGATTTCCTTCTTCTCCAATCCACCGGTGCGATGTTCAAAACCCTTATCGCCGGGACTCATCCAATACCTGTTCAGATATTCTGATTGTCTCATATAGGGTTCCCACTCTTCAGCCGGGCCCTGGAATTTTGGAATCTTAATCTCAGTCAATTCATCTGTTTCAGGTATTCTCCACGGACTTGTTCCGCTTGCTAAATAAGTATCTGATAGTAGAATAACCGGTGTCATGTGCTCCATTGCCAACCTTGCTGCTTCATAGCTGTACATAAAGCAATCATCAGGCGAACTTGCCGCCATCACAATAAGCGGTGCTTCACCATGGCGACCAAAAAGTGCCTGGAACAAATCACTTTGCTCTGTTTTTGTTGGCAGCCCGGTTGATGGGCCTGCACGCTGAACATTTACAATTACAAGCGGCAGTTCAGCAATCACCGCAAGCCCCATCGCTTCAGCTTTCAGTGAAGCACCCGGTCCTGAAGTAGTCGTAGCCGATAAATTACCGCTAAACGAGGCTCCAATTGCCGCACATATAGCAGCTATCTCATCTTCTGCCTGAAATACAATGGCTCCCATATCTTTGCGGCTCGAAAGCTCATGAAGAATTTCCGACGCCGGAGTAATCGGATAGGATGATAGTGAGAGCTTTTTTCCGCTCTTTTCTGATGCGGCTAAAAGTCCCCATGCAATGGCCGTATTTCCGTCAATATTTCGATAGGTGCCCTGAGGAAGTTTTGCAGGTGGAATTACAACTGATTTACCGATCAATTCAGTACTAACGGCAAAATTATAACCAGCATTTAAAGCACGTATATTTGCTTCAACCAACGTTGGTTTTTTACTGAATTTCTTCTCAATAAAGTCAATTGTTTTCTCAAGTGGCCGGCTGAAAAGATACAGAACCACGCCCAATGCAAACATGTTTTTACTTCTTGTAATCGTCTGCATCTCAAGCCCAAGATCTTTCAGGGCTTCTTTTGTAAGAGAAGTTGCGGGAGCCCGGATCACATGATAATCATCGAGTGTTTCATCATCGAGTGGATTTTCATCAAAATTCGCTTTCTTTAAATTTTTTGATGTAAAATTATCCTTATCTGCAATGATGGTGCCTCCGGGCTTCAGAAACGACAGGTTTGCAGCAAGCGCAGCTGGGTTCATCACCACCAAAACATCTACCGTATCACCGGGTGTGTAGATTTCCGTCCCTCCAATTTGGATCTGAAAACTGGATACACCGCCAATACTTCCCTGGGGAGCCCGTATCTCGGCAGGGAAATCAGGAATAGTCGTTAAGTCATTTCCTGCTATACCGGATGACTGCGAAAACATATCACCGGTTAACTGCATGCCATCGCCCGAGTCGCCTGAAAACCGGACAACTACTTTTTTCATCTCTGCCGTTAATATATTTTCAGCCATAATCAGTTCTCTTAATTACCGGTTTATTCAGTTCATTTTTAAGATTAGCCGTGTAAAAATTCTTGTCTTGCAATCAGTTCATCTTCAGAATCTTCATGATCCGGATCAGGGATGATACAATCAGGTACCGGGCAAAATGCGATGCACTGCTCCTCATCATGAAATCCTTTACACTCCGTGCATTTATCGGGTACAATAAAGTAGAATTCATCAGAAATCGGTTCCTGCATTTCGTCGGCGTCTATCTCTTCGCCGTTTAAGAGGGTTACAGTTCCTGAAAGGTTAGTACCCTCGGCCATAGACCATTCCGCACCCGGCTCATAAATTGCCTGGTTTGGGCATTCCGGTTCGCAAGCTGCACAATTTATACAAGTGTCGGTGATTAATACTGCCATCAGATTATCCGTTTAGTTTTAGGTTCAAAATCAACGAGTTTATTGTTGAAAGAACAATATTAGATATTTAGACAAAAAACTCTACAATAATTTAATCAAAAGATTTACATTGACCAATTTTCCACCCCTGCTAAACCATAATTTAGACTCTGTATAGATTAAACCCTTCATTTGAAATCATTTAAACTGAATCCCTGCAATACCTTAATATAATTTGCCCTCTCAAACGCACTTGGATCTGCAACCGAGGCGGAGCTCATGGCTCCTTTCATCTCCTCAATTGAGATATATTCTTTCTCTTCCATCCAGAGCTTCATCTCATTCAGTATAGGCACCAATACTCCGGGGCCTTTAAGTAGTAAAACAGATGCCATCATCGCAACATCAGCGCCTGCCAATGTCATTTTAATCACATCATGTGCGGTATGAATACCCGTGGTGGCAGCAAGACTGCATGAGAGATGGGGTCTCAACATAGCGATCCAGCGTAGCGGCAGCCTCTTTTCGAATGAGCTGCTTAATTCCAGGCTGGTCTCTACTTCGAGATCTTCAAGATTGAAATCGGGCTGATAAAACCGATTAAAAAGCACAAGTCCGTCAGCTCCTGCTTCCTGAAGTCTAACAGCCATATTTCCGAACGAACTAAAATATGGCCCCAGCTTCACCGAAACGGGAATTTCGACCGATCCCTTCACAGCTTGCAGGTCGTCTATATACCGCTGCTCAACTTCTGCTGAGGTAATTTGAGGATCACCGGCGATATAGTAAACATTCAATTCAATTGCATCGGCACCGGCCTCCTCCATTTTCTTGGCATAAGAGGTCCATCCCCCCTTGGAAATACCATTTATACTGGCTATCACGGGAATATCAACAGCATCTTTTAACGTCTTGATTTGCTCGAGATACTCTTCGGCATGCAAATTATGATATTCCGTTGGCTTTGGAAAATAACTGGTTGCCTCTGCATAACTCTCACCTGAAGTTGACAGATAATGATCAAGCGCCTTGTTTTCCGCCGTAATCTGTTCTTCAAACAATGAGTACATTACAACAGCAGAGACACCTGCATCTTCCAGCTTTTTCACTGTATCCACATTACTTGAAAGAGGTGATGCTGAAGCTACAAGGGGGTTTTTCAGAGACAACCCGAGATATTCTGTTTCGAAGTTCATAATATTGTTTTGTTTAATTTCAATGATAATCAGTGGACTTAATCAGGGATCTTTCTGCCAATCAACTTTATTCAAGATTCCTGATTGTCCCTTTATTGGAATAACTTTATTCCTGATGGTTTGTGAGTCTGTTGAACACTGCTATTCATTTTTTTCTTTTTCCGGTTCATACACCTTCACCATCTGTTCATATACCCGCCACTGCTCAATCACATCTTTTTGAGCTTGGGTAATTAGTTCTTTAGCAACTTTTGGTTGCGATTTCGTCAGCATCAGATACCTCATCTCGTTGTATGCGAATTCCTTCAGCGGAATCTTCGGTGCTTTTGAATCGAGCTGAAATGGATTTTCACCTTCTTCGATCTTCATTGGATCGAATCTGAACAACGGCCAATACCCGGAATCAACCGCCAGTTTTTGCTGCTGAAGCCCGTATTTCATGTCATAACCATGAGCGATACAGTGACTGTATGCAATGATAATGGATGGGCCGGGATACCGTTCAGCCTCTACAATGGCTTTCATCATCTGCATATCGTTGGCTCCCATTGCCACACGGGCTACATATGCCCCGCCGCCTGATACCGACATCAGTCCGAGATCTTTTTTACCGATTCTTTTACCTGCTGCAGCAAACTTGGCAACAGCACCGAGGGGCGTTGCCTTCGAACACTGACCGCCGGTATTGGAATACACTTCGGTATCCATCACCAGTATATTCACATCGCGTCCGCTGGCAAGTACATGATCGAGACCGCCATAACCGATGTCGTACGCCCATCCGTCGCCACCGAAAATCCAGACGCTTTTCCGAACAAGGTAATCAGCCAGGCTATTAAGCATTTTAGCATCTTTGCTGTCTGATTTTTCAAGCAGCTTTTTGAGTTTGCCGATCCGCTCGCGTTGTTCAAAAATACCCGGTTCTGTTGTTTGATCAGCACTCAAAATCTCGTCCCTCAAACCGTTTTCAACGCTTCCATTCATCTGCTTAAGAAGCTCCCGGGCCTGTTCCTCATGTTTGTCGATGGTCAGTCTGAATCCAAGCCCAAACTCTGCATTGTCTTCAAAAAGTGAATTCGACCAGGCGGGTCCGAGTCCATGTTTGTTGGTCGTATACGGAGTAGATGGCAGGTTTCCGCCATAAATAGATGAGCAACCTGTTGCGTTTGCGATCACCATGCGGTCGCCGTACAGCTGGGTAATTACTTTGATATATGGGGTTTCACCGCAACCGGCACAGGCTCCTGAAAATTCAAACAGCGGCTCCAGGAACTGTGACCCTTTAACGGTTTCAGCTTTAATTTGCGAACGGTCGTATTCCGGTATGGTCAGGAAAAACTCCCAGTTCTCTATCTCCTGCTCCAGCAGCGGGTCGATCGCTTCCATATTGAGTGCTTTTCGGCCTACCTGTTTGCGATCTTTTACAGGACAAACTTCCACACAGAGCTCACATCCGGTGCAATCTTCCGGCGACACCTGGATGCTGACCTTGGTGTTTTCGGGCCACTCCCTGCCCCGTGCATCCATATACTTGAATGTTTCAGGAGCGGCTTCCAGGAGTTCACCCTCAAAGGCTTTCATCCGAATTACGGCATGCGGGCAAACCATCATACACTTACCGCACTGAATGCAGATATCCGGTTCTAATACCGGAATCTCCTGGGCAATATTGCGCTTTTCCCATTTGGTTGTGCCTGTCGGGAATGTTCCGTCAGCTTCAAAAGCACTGACCGGCAGAGCATCACCATTTCCGGCAATAATCTCGGCAATTACTTTCTGCACATATTCCGGGGCTTCATCCGGTACCGGAGGCCTCATTTCCAGAGCTGAATCTGCCTTAGACGGAATTTCTACTTCAAACAGGTTCTCAACGGAATTATCGACCGCTGCATAGTTGCTTTGAAGGATATTTTCGCCCTTGCTGCCGTACGCTTTTTTGATTGCATTCTTGATCATCAAGATCGCTTTCTCCTTTGGCAAGATCTCAGAAATGGCAAAGAAGCATGTTTGCATCACCGTATTAATCCGGGTACCCATTCCATTTTCGCGGGCCACCTTGTAAGCGTCAATGCTGTAGAACCTGATATTTTTGTCTATGATTTGCTGTTGCACCTTTTGCGGTACCTGGTCCCATACTTCATCAGGTTCATAGGGAGCATTCAGCAGAAAAATAGCCCCCGGCTTCGCATGCTTAAGCATGTCAAACCGGTTTAAAAACTGGGACTGATGGCAGGCTATAAAATCCGCCTTATCTATCAGGTAGGCCGACCGAATCGGTTTGGGGCCAAAACGCAGGTGTGAAACGGTAGTAGCACCCGACTTTTTCGAATCGTAAACAAAGTATCCCTGGGCATTGAAATCGGTATTGTCTCCAATAATTTTGATCGAGTTTTTATTGGCACTTACCGTACCGTCAGCCCCAAGGCCGTAGAACAATCCCTCAAAAAGATCATCGTCGCTTTCCCAGTCGTCAGCATCATAGTCGAGACTGGTGTGTGTTACATCGTCATGTATACCGATTGTAAAATGATTTTTGGGTTTTTCTTCCTTCAGCTCATCAAAAATCCGTTTAATCATTGGTGGTGTGAACTCTTTTGAAGAGAGTCCATATCTGCCGTTTACTATCTTCAATTCTTTTTTGAACGTTTTCCACTCTTCTGCCCGGTTTTCCTGAAGTGCAGCCAGAACATCGTTATAAAGCGGTTCGCCGGCACTTCCCGGTTCTTTCGTGCGGTCGAGCACGGCAATCCCCTGAAGGGTTTCGGGTAGCGACTCAATCAAATGTTCCATGCTAAAGGGCCTGTAAAGCCTGACTTTTACAATGCCGACCTTCTCCCCTTTTTCATTCAGTTTGTCAACGGTTTCATGCGCCGTTTCCGCTCCTGATCCCATCAGTATGATAACCCGTTCAGCATCTTCGGGACCATGATACTCGAAAAGCTTATACGAGCGGCCGGTCAGCTCATTAAATCTGTCCATTGTTTTCTGAACGATTTCCGGGCATGCATTATAGTAGCTGTTTACTGTTTCCCTGGCCTGGAAGAATACATCCGGATTTTGAGCCGTTCCGCGCAGCACGGGCTTGTCCGGAGTTAATGCCCTGTTGCGATGATTGATAATCCAATCTTCATCAATCATCTTTTTCATGATTTCAGGGGACAGCTGATCAATTTTTTGCACCTCGTGAGATGTTCTGAACCCGTCGAAGAAATGAATAAAAGGTATGCGCGATTCGAGTGTGGCTGCGTGAGCGATCATTGCCATGTCCATTGCCTCCTGAACGCTGTTCGAGCTCAAAAGTGCCATTCCGGTCATTCTCATCGCCATAGCGTCACTATGATCACCAAATATTGAAAGTGCATGAGTGGCCACGGTTCTTGCCGCAACATGAACAACAGCCGGTGTTAATTCACCGGCAATTTTATAGAGGTTCGGCATCATCAAAAGCAATCCCTGCGATGCGGTAAATGTAGTAGTTAACGCACCCGTCTGAAGTGCCCCGTGCATTGTACCCGCAGCCCCTCCTTCGCTTTGCAGCTCCACGACTTCGGGTACCGTGCCCCACACGTTTTTCTTGCCACCCATTGTCCACTCATCCGCCCACTCCCCCATCGGTGATGCCGGAGTGATCGGGTAGATGGCCACGACCTCACTTAGATGGTGGGCTATGTATGCAGTTGCTTCATTGGCATCAATTGTTACTTTTTTTGCTGACATATTTAAACCTCGATTACTTTTCTTCTGTTTTAAATACTGTTTTCAAATTCAGTTTACTGTTTTTCCACCCTTCCTTGATTTTATCAAATTGGCAATACTATCTCCATTTTCAACATCCATAGCCAAATTTTCCAGTGTTTTGTTTTTAAATAGTAAAAACACTTTTTCCCTGATTTTTTTGTATTCATCATGAATCGGACATGGGTCTTTTTCATTACATTCCCTGAAATCGATACCGCACTGATTAAAAATATCAAGGCCGTCGATAGCTTCTACGACTTCTAGCAGTGTTATTTCATCAGCGGGCCGGCTCAATCTGAAACCACCCTTAGGGCCTTTCATCGAATACAGTAATTTTTGCTTTACCAGGAGTTGCAAAATTTTGCTCAAAAAATGTTTCGGAATCTTTTGTTCTGTCGCTATTGTATTCAGATCAACATTTACCTCCTCTGTTGAGTGAAGCGCTATGAAGAACATAGCCTGTAATCCATAATGGCATGATGCTGAAAACATAAGAGCCTGTTTAGTATGGTTCGCATTACTAAAACTGAATCGAGATTAATTAATCCAGTATCAATACATATTTCATGCATACTTTTCTGAATCGAAAAAAAACACCCAACACTCTATCATTTTTTCTTCTTGCAGATTCAAATAAATAATTATTTCTACCTGAATTTAAATTGTTTAATCAGTAAATCATTTTCGCATTCCCGATACCATGGATGATGGACCAGGCTATCAGGGTTCGGACAAACCACCAAACATTGAGGTTCCTCAAAAATCCCCTTGCATTCACTACACTTGTCCGGAACAATGAAATAATATTTTTCTGATAATGGGTCTAACCTGTCATTTGCCTTGACATACTCATTATTCATCCGCTTTATGATACCCTCTACTCCTGTTCCTTCCTGCATCGTCCATCTACTGCCGGGTTCATAGATTGCATTATTAGGGCATTCGAGTGCGCAATAGCCACAGTTAATGCAATCATCAGTTATTATAAGTGCCATGCCATCCTCCTGAATGGAATTAAAAAAGCAGTTACATACTTCGGCTTATTAGATTTATTTCTTTATAAGATAATTAGATATAAAACTCTAATTTAATGTAATAAAAAACTCCAGCCGTTACAACTTGCTTGCAGAATTTTTTAAATCAGAATTGGGGTATATGTTAAAACTGTAAGCGGTTAATACACAAAGCTACATCGTGTAAATGATGGGTGCTTACGGAGATCAGAGGGTGAAGAATGAAAACGTCTCAAAGAGTTTGGATTTCTAAAAGTACTCGATATCAAAAAAATTCCACGACAGCAGCATCGATCACCAATCTCGTTTAACGGGTTTCCCCAGGCTAACAATACTGTCACCCGTTTTAATATCTTCTGTTAATTGCTGAAGTGATTTTTCCTGAAACAAACGCTTCACTTTTTCTCTCACTTTCGTAAAATCGTGGTGTATTGGGCAAGGTTGGGAATCATTGCATTTTTTAAACCCAATACCACACTGAGTAAAAACATCTAAGCCATCTATGGCATCGATAATTTGAATTAGGGTAATCTCTTTTGGATGATGATTCAGATTAAACCCTCCTGTTGGACCCTTCATGGAGGTAAGTAGCTTCTCTTTAACCAGCATTTGCAAAATCTTACTTAGAAAATGTTTGGGGATATCAAGCTCCGCTGAAATTTGGCCTAAATCTACATTTTTGTCCTTGGTAGAATGCAAGGCAATATAGATCATAGCCTGAAGGCCATAGTGACAAGATGTTGAAAACATAAAATTTTTACTTGTTGAGTGAGTTCTTATTTCAACTATTTATATCTAAAACTCTAAATAATGAATGCGTTATTTTCATTCAGATAAGATTTTTGAAAGTGAACAATATACTAAAACAGAGGTGAATTACATACTCAGCCAAACTTCTGATTCAGGCATTATCGATAATCCGTTTAAAAAGAGTTGCTGGAAAGGGTCGGCTCATTTGCTTTCAAGAAAAATATTTTTGACTTCCCTGGCAACTTCAGTGCAATGCTTTACGACATTCGCCTCATTACAGAAATAGACTTTTTCGTTGCTTAATACATCACAGTTTTTACAGTGAACGTTACTAAAATCTACTTGTTTCAGCTGCTCATTATATTTTCTGCAATAGGTGATTAACTCTTCCAATGTTGGTGAATCGCTCAATTCAGCCACGTCATGTACCCGACTGTACAGACCAGTCAGACAGCTTAAATAATGATAAAGCGCTCTCCTTGCAGAAACACATGCCGAGTAGTTAACAACATCCCGGGATGGCCTGTTCAGTTCTTTCAGGGCTTTTTCCAGTTCTGTATCAGCCTGTTCATAAAGTTGATCTAAATTTATTTCATGCATGGCCTAAATTTTTCGTTTCCGTTTAATTAAACCTTATCACATCTTTCTAACCTCCAAACATTGCAATAGAACTCCTGGCAAACTCAATAAGTGGTTCAAAATAAATTCCAAGCAGCAGGGTTGGCACCAGAAGCAGCAGCAGAATAATTTTTGATGGCAGGTCAAATTTTAATTGGAGGGCTCCCTGTTCTGCCTCAAAGAAGTACATATTACGTACAACACGGATATAGTAGAAAAGTGAAATAACCGTTGTAATGCCGGCTATTGTAACAAGCCATATCCATCCGCCGCTGATTGCCGCTCCAAAAATATAGAGCTTGGCTACAAATCCTCCTGTTGGCGGCAGACCGGTAAGCGAAACAAGAAAGATGGTCATCGCAATACTCTCCAGCGGAGCTCTGAACCCCAGCCCTTTATATTTTTCGATCGACTCGGTTTCCAGTTTATTAGAAAAGAGCATTGCCACATAAAACGCCCCCAGATTCATAAACAGGTAGATAAAGAGATAGATCATAATTGAAGTTAGCCCCTCACCCGCCAGAATCACGAGCCCCATCAACATGTACCCGGCATGCGCAATACTTGAATAGGCCAGCATTCGCTTTATGTTGTCCTGCCTCAGGGCTGTCAGGTTTCCTACAATCATCGCAAGAGCGGCCATTCCGCCCAGCAGAAGGTCCCAATGAAGTCCCTCCACAATTTGCCATGTTCCGGTTGCTGTTACCCCGCCGGAATCGATAAATGAAATTGAGAAAAATCGTACTATAAGACCAAATGCAGCTATTTGAGATGCTACTGCAAGAAATGCGGAAATTGTGATGGGCGCACCTTCATAGACATCCGGTGCCCAGAAATGAAACGGTACAATCGCAATTTTAAAACCCATTCCCACAACGATCATCAATATGGAAATATTCAGAATAAACGATTCCCCCACTCCGGCGGCCAATGCACTATTTACCTGGAAAATATCGGTAGCGCCTGTTATCCCAACCAGCAGTGAAAGCCCGTACAGCATTACGCCCGAGGATACCGCACCATAGATAATATATTTCATAGAGGCCTCTGATGACCGTCGCTCCTTTTTCATATATCCTACCAATACATAAGAGCTAATACTTACCATCTCAAACGCAAGGTAGATCATTAACAGGTTGGTTGATCCTACCATGAGCAGCATCCCGAATATCATGCCCGCCAATAACATGTAATACTCACCATAACGTGAACTATAGGCTTCAAGCTCACTGCTTTTCATCGAAAAGAGAACGATAAACATGCTTGAGAGGATGATCAGTACTTTAAAGAAAACCGCAAAAGGATCCACTGCAACCATATCATAGAAAACCGCCAGGTTGCTGCCTGTTTGCATGATCACAGAAATACCGGCAAGAAGCAGACCGCCCAACAAAATCCATCCTGTTGTATGTTTCCCATTTTTCACAAGCAGATCTACAATAATAATCACACAGAGAGTCACAACTACAATAATCTCGGGATAAAACTGGCTAATGCTAT
Organism: Balneolaceae bacterium; assembly: GCA_007693395.1. Taxonomy (GTDB): domain Bacteria; phylum Bacteroidota; class Rhodothermia; order Balneolales; family Balneolaceae; genus Rhodohalobacter. Next base: position 12,759 of record REDS01000132.1, read on the forward strand.
GTAATGTATGTTCAATCATAATTCGGTAATTGACTCTGTTTATTTAGTAAACCCATCAATTTCCACCCGCAGTTACAAATTCCACAAGATGTGCCAGTGATGCATTCATCAATTCAATTGCCGGTGCCGGATAAATTCCCAGTAACACAATCAGGATGATAAGAGGTGTGAAAGCCAGGTACTCGCGCAGTGTGAGATCTTTAAGGGTCTCAAGTTTCTCCGGCGTTTTACCCAGAAACACGCGCTGAACAGTCCACAAAATGTAAGCTGCTGTGATAATGATACCCGTTACAGAAATAATGGTAATCCATTTATAGGCTTCAAAAGCACCGAGGAAGGAGAACAGCTCACTCACAAATCCATTCAACCCGGGGAGTCCGAGTGCAGCAAACATCCCTACCACAGCAATACCGGTATATCTTGGCATTTGATTGGCAATTCCACCAAAATCGTACAGTCCGCGCTTTTGGGTTCTGTCGTACAATACACCCACGGCGAGGAAGAGAACAGCGGTGATTATTCCGTGATTAAACATTTGCAGAACACCGCCAACCATACCCTGCGTATTCAGAGCCGCAATTCCCAGCACAACAATACCCATATGGCTAATGGATGAATAGGCGATCAGCTTTTTGAAATCATCCTGAGCCATTGCACACAGAGCGCCATAAATTATGCTGATCATTCCGAGAGCGGCCATAAAGTAGACGAAGTAGATTGTTGCATCGGGAAGTATTCCAAAGTTAATTCGCAGTAATCCGTATGCACCCAGCTTCAGCAGCACACCGGCCAAAATTACACTGATTGGGGTTGGCGCCTCAACGTGTGCATCAGGCAGCCATGTATGGAATGGAAACAGCGGTATCTTAATGGCAAAGTTGATAAAAAGCGCCATCCATGCCACGTATCGCCAGGTGGTATCCACTCCGAATAGCAGGCTTCCCTCCACAAAGTTCTCGGGATTCATCATATGCAGCATATTGAACGTATGCACAGACTGGCCGGTGGCGGGATCGATATAAGCTACACTGAAATAGAGTGCAAGCATTGTAAGCAGCATTAGAATACCGCCAACAAATGTATAGAGGAAGAATTTAATAGCAGCATATTCACGTCTCGGCCCGCCCCAAAGGCCGATCAAAAAATACATTGGCAGAAGCATTACTTCCCAAAAAATGAAGAAGAGGAAGAAATCAAGCGCAACAAATACTCCCATCATCCCGGTAACCAGCAGCAGATAGAGTGCAAAATACCCCTTCACCATCTTCTCAATATTCCAGGATGAGATCACCCCGATAAACCCGATCAGTGCAGTTAGCATCACCATCAGCACACTAAGCCCATCCAGCCCCATGAAGTATTCAATTTCAATACGGCCAACCCATGGAACGGCCTCAACGGTGATCCAGCTAAACTGTTCTACAAACTGGAAACTTTCGATATCATTTACCCCAACTTTGGCCCGATCAAATATCGCATAAATTACCCCGGCCAGTATCACCTGTAAACCGGTGACGATTGCCGCTGTCCAGCGCATAGCGTTACTTTTTTTGTCGGGAAGCAGCAGTACGACAATCATACCTACAATAGGGAGAAAAACCAGCCAGGTAAGAATACCGATGCCAAATATTTGAAATTCCATAGGTTTAGAGTTCTATTATGTGTTTTTTAATTCGTTCTGCAATGAAGACAAAAGTGAAAAGTGAAATCGCCGAATTGATTTCAAGACCTGTAAAGTCAATACAAACCGGGTCATTATTTCTGAAACATACATGCTGTTGCCCACCTTTTTTGTTCTATAGGAACTTTTCACTTTCCACAATTTTATTATTTGAACATTCATTGGTTACACCTCAAATTCTTATAAACAGGATGAATAAGACCAGAAAGCTGAATATGACATAAACAAGGTAGGTCTGAACTTTCCCGCTTTGAACTTTGCTGAGCAGGCTGCCTGCCCTGTCTGCGGAGTTCGCTGTTGCATTTACCAAGCCATCCACAACATTATCATCAGTCCATTTGCTGATCCTTGAAAATTCTCTCGTCACAACAGCAGCACCGTTCACAATTCCATCGACGATATTTTCATCAAACCATCTCATCACCCTTGTGAGCAGAAACGTACCGGCCACAAATGTGCGGTCGTAAATCTCATCACAATACCATTTGTTTGATGCACCCCTGTAGAGGATCCCCGCTTTTTCAGCCATTTTTTCTGCACTGATTTTCTTCCATTGATAGACGCTAAGCGCCATCACAACCCCACCAACAGCAATGATGATGGAGAGAATCATTGCCGTAGTGTGTACGCTGCTTACCGCTTCATAAAACAGAGCCGCACTTGCGGGCTGAAGAAGTTCGGGCACTATACTCAATGGCCGCTCTACTGCTGCAAAGAACCAGCCGCTTGTTGCTCCAAACGGATTGTAGCTGTAGAAAAAGAAGAGCGACAGAGCTGCAAGAACCATCAGCGGAATCGTCATCACTAAGGGCGACTCTTTTATACCGGCAATTGTGGATTGATCCGATGGTTTGCCATGAAATGTGAGAATTAGAAGCCTGAACATGTAGAATGCTGTAAGACCGGCCACAACAAACCCGATAAGAGGAAGCAGCCAGTGACCATTTAGTGTGCTGAATGCCAGGGTACCGGCCAGGATTTCATCTTTACTCAAAAAACCGGAGGTGAGCGGAATACCGGATATGGCCAGTGTAAAGATGAGGAATGTCCAGTAGGTGTAGGGCATCTTTGATTTCAGGCCGCCCATGTTCCGGATATCCTGGGCGTCGGTGTGATGGTCGTTCCGGGCATGAAGCACTTTGTGCATGGCGTAAATAACGCTTCCCGCACCGAGGAACAGGCCTGCTTTAAATGCGGCGTGAGTTACCAGGTGCATAAACCCGGCAGTGTATGCTCCCACCCCAAGTGCCATAATCATATACCCAAGCTGGCTGATGGTTGAGTATGCCAAAACTTTTTTAATATCGAACTGGGTGATGGCAATCGTTGCGGCTATCAACGCGGTAATGGCACCGATGTAGGCGATGATCAGGAGCGCATCTGCGGTAAGCATGGGGAAAATCCGGGCAACCAGGTACACACCGGCAGCGACCATCGTAGCGGCGTGGATCAGAGCACTCACAGGGGTTGGGCCTTCCATCGCATCGGGGAGCCACACGTGCAGAGGGAATTGTGCAGATTTACCCACAGCTCCGCAGAAGATCAAAATACCTGCTGCGGTTAGCCACCCGGTACTCTCGAACGGCAGTTGTCCTGCAGCAATGGATTCGAAAATAGATTCAAATGCAAAGGTTGAAAAACTCACAAACAGGATCATTATGCCGATAAACATTCCAAAGTCTCCAATCCTGTTTACGATAAACGCTTTGCTTGCAGCATTTGAGGCAGATTTCTTTTCATACCAGTGGCCAATCAGCAGGTAGGAACTAATACCCACAAGCTCCCAGAATACATACATCAGCAGCAGGTTGTTGGTGATCACAATGCCCAGCATAGAGAAGGAAAACAGTCCCAGGTAAGCGTAATACCTCGAATAGCGAACATCATCTTTCATGTAGCCGATAGAAAAGAGATGCACCAGTGTACTCACCAGGGTTACAACCACAAGCATAATAACCGACAGATTATCGATCATCATACCAAACTCAATATTCAGTGAGCCAACCACTACCCAAACAAAAGAACTTGAAAACACTTCTGCTGAGTGGGAAGTGATTTTAGCCACCAACAGGAACAATGAAAAAACAAAAGCCAACAAAATTAGCCCCGAAGCCAGCCAGTCACCATTTCGCGGGAGTTTTTTTCCGAAGAAAATCAGCAGAATAAACCCCAGTAACGGTAACAGAAGAATTAGTAAAGGCAGTTGTATAAACATGTGATATACTCTATCGTGAAATTTCCATTTCTTGCATCATCACCCTTTCATTGTGCTAATTTCATCCAGGTTAATTGTTTTGAACCGGTTGTATACATTCAATACGATAGCCAGCGCAACAGCCGCTTCGGCAGCAGCAATGATGATCACAAAAAGGGCGATCATATGCCCATCGAGTGATAGTTCGGTGAATCGGCTGAAAGCAATAAAATTGATATTTGCTGAATTCAGGATTAACTCCACCCCCATCAGCACCATAATGACGTTTCGTTGCGATAGTACAGCCATTAAACCCAGTGAAAACAGCATGGCACTAACAATCAGAAAGTGTACCAGTCCCGGATCCGAAAGCCATTCCATGATTGAATATTCCATAGTTAATCTGTTTTGCCTGTTTGGGTTATTAATCGTGTAGACATCAGTATTGCCCCGATAATGGTAATGAGAAGCAGTACCCCTACCACGATAAATGCCAGGATGTAATCACCCATTAAAAGCATTCCCAGGTCATACACTGTTTCGTCCCGGTCAACAGGGGTTGAAACAATCCATTTTGTTGTTGTGAATGCAAAAATCAGAAGGGCTGCTGCAGTAATAGAGAGTAGTGCTGCCGGAAGCAGATTCACTGTAGTACTTTTATAGTCTACCGTAAGTCCCTGGCTGGTAAGCATCACCCCAAAAAGAATTAATATCAATATTCCCCCTACATAAACCAGCAGTTGTGCAGCCGCCAGAAAATCGGCGTAAAGCAGTACATAGAGTGCGGCTACGCCAATCAAAGAGAACATCAATGCAAATGCCGAGTGTACTATATTTTTCGAGAATACCATAACAGCCGCAGCTCCCACGGTAACCAATGCAAAGAGGTAAAAAAGAATGGTTGTCAGTTCCATCGACTAATCTCCTTTTTCTGGTTTTGATGAGTCATTTTTTTCATCACTATTGTCAGCTAATTCATTCTTTGCCTGCATCTCCTTCTTTTTTTTCTCTTCTTCCTTTTTCTTCTTCTCTTCCTCCTTTTTCCTTCTCTTTTCTTCAGCTTCTTTCTCTGCCTTTTCCTTCACTTCTGCAACCATCGCCGGCTGCAAATTACTGAAGTGATAGACCAGGTTTGTACGATCGAACTCTGAGTATTCATATTCAGGAACCATGTAGATACAGTCTGTAGGACAGGGAGGAACACACAGATCACAATACATGCATTTGGCCATATCTATGTTGAACCTGGTAAGCCAAAATCGTTTTGGATTACCTGTGGATGTTTTGCCCAGATCTACATCGGAGGTTGCCATCACTGTTTCGATATCAATACAGTTTACCGGGCAGGCTCTCGCACAAAGATTACACCCAATACAGTCATCGATATTCACATACAGTTTTGCACGTACCCCCTTGGGAAGTTCTATTTTCTCTTCCGGATATAACTCTGTAACAGACGGACTGAAGAGGTGTCGCATGGTTACCCCCATTCCGATAAAGATAGATTTAAACGTTAACCAGCCTTCTTTAATCACGTTTTGCATGGTCTAATTTTCCGTTGATTAAAATATTACTTCCCAAAGTGCTACAAGAACCAGGTTTACAAATGCCAGCGGTATAAGAACATTCCAGCATATATGCATTAAATGATCTACCCTGTATCTGGGTAAAGTCCAGCGAATCCACATCATCACAAACACCAACAGCAAACCCTTTAACATGAACCAGAAGAATCCCCACACCGGACCTGCCATGAAATCTCCGAATGGGCTGTTCCATCCACCGAAAAAAAGTGTTGCCCCTAGCAGTGAAAGAAGAAGCATATCTGCATACTCAGCGAGCATAAACATCGCCCAGCGCATGCCTGAATACTCTGTTTGATATCCGGCCACAAGTTCCGATTCCGACTCAGGCAGATCGAACGGTACCCGGTGCGATTCAGCCAGGATGGAGATAAAAAAGATGACAAAGCCGATGATCAAAAATGGGTTTTGGAAAATGAACCAGTTTGGCAGAAAACCCAGAACATCATTACCTGATTGCATCTCGGTAACGGTCATTAAATTCAGGGATCCGGAAACCACAATCACCATCAATACCGATGCGATGGTGGGTACTTCGTAGCTGATCAACTGCGCGGCACCCCTCATCCCGCCAAGCAGAGACCATTTGTTATTTGATGCCCAACCGGCCATGATTACACTCAGAGTTAAAATGGAAGTCACAGCCAGCAGGTAGAACACACCGATATTGATCATACTGCCTATGTAAGCACTGCTAAATGGAATAACGGCGAAGGCTGCAAATGAAGCCGTAAACATCATGAAAGGAGCAAACTTAAAGAGAAACCGGTTTGCATCCTTTGGTATGATATCCTCTTTCTGGAGCAACTTTAAAAGATCGGCAATGGATTGAGCCCAGCCGTGCCATCCGCCCACTCGGTACGGCCCAAGACGATCCTGTATGAATCCCGCGATTTTTCGCTCTCCCCAAATAGCCACAAGAGCAAACAGCAAGATAATGGTCAGCGGTATTGCTACATGAACCAGTGATATCGTTATGTTTCCCAAGATTTCCGCCATGAATTATATATTTAGATAAAAAAATCCAAAATTTACATCTATGTAAATCACCTTTTTCATAACTATTCTTACATTCATTTACCTGTCAACCTCACCCAATACGATATCTATACTTCCAACAATAGCCACCAAATCTGCAATCATCGCTCCTTTTGAGATGGATGGCAGCAGGCTTAAGTGAACAAAACTTGGTGCACGTGCCTTTACCCGGAAAGGGCCACCGGATTTATCACTGATAATATAATATCCAAGCTCCCCCCTCGGGGTTTCGGTTCTGGTATAGATCTCACCGGCCTTAGGCCTGACTCTCTTTGGAATCCCCTCAAATACATCCCCTTCTTCGGGCAAGCCATCCAGTGCTTGCTCAATAATTCGAAGACTTTGTTCCATCTCCCGAACACGTACAATATATCTGTCCCAGCAATCACCGAGTGTGCCCAGTTCACCTTTTCCTACCGGTATTTCAAAATCAAACCGGTCATAAATAGAATATGGGTCATTTTTTCGCAGATCCCATTCCATTCCTGATCCCCGCAATACCGGCCCTGACGCCCCATAATTAAGCGCTACTTTTACCGGCAGTACTCCTACATTGGCTGTTCTGTCAATAAAAATCTTGTTATATGAAAGCAGGTCATTCAGTTCCTTGATTTTAGGCCTGAACGTTTTTACAAATTCTGCTGTATCCGATTTAAAATCTTCATGTACATCTCTCATCAACCCACCGGGGGCCATGTAGTTATACAGTAACCTGGCCCCTGTTGTTTTTTCAAAGATATCCAGAACTTTTTCTCTTTCTATAAAGCAGTAGAGAAATGGCGTAAAGGCACCCAAATCGAGGCCAAATGCGCCTATCCCTAACAGGTGACTGGCTATACGCTGAAGTTCGGCAACGATTACACGTATATATTCTACCCTTTCGGGCACTTCAATTTCCAGCATTCGTTCGACAGCCACTACATACCCATGCTCCTGGTTCATGGCTGATACATAGTCCATCCGGTCTGTGTAGGGAATTACTTTTGAATAATCGCCAACCTCTTCTGCATATTTTTCAAAACAGCGATGCAGATAACCGATATTTGGCCTAACCTCATTTACAATTTCCCCTTCCAGAACCACCTCCAAACGCAAAACACCATGTGTTGATGGGTGCTGTGGGCCCATGTTAATGACCATCTGGCGCTTATCAATTTCGTTTATGACCTGTTCCATTATATGGTGTTTATTCGCCTGTTGTGATTCCCTGGTAAAATTCCTGCTGCACGTAATCTTTTCTCAACGGATGGCCTTCCCAGTCATCGGGACAAAGAATTCGTTTGTGATTTGGATGGCCATCAAAGATCACCCCAACCATATCCCATGCTTCACGCTCATGCCAGTTTGCTGTTTTCCAAATGGATTCTACGGACGGAACACGAGGATCATCAATCGGAACGCGTACTTTCAGGGCAATTGAGTGATGCAGGTTTGTTGAATGAAGATGATAGGTTACTCCCAGCTCCTCCTCATTTGGATAATGAACTCCACTCAAACACATTAAGGTGTTGAATAGCAGAGCCGAATCATCCCTCAGATATTTGGCGATCTCCTTAATTTTTGCAGCACCTGCCGTTATCCATGGCGATCCAATATCTCCTGAATGGAGTTCAAGGGAATCTTCACCAAATTCATCCTTCAGAATCTCATAAATCTCTTCAGCGTTTTTCATTTTGCTCCGCTGTTTCAGGTTTCTTGTCGGTTTCCTTTTTATCCCCGATAATCGTTTCCCCGGTTATTTTCTCCTGAAGTTTTATAAATCCTTCGAGCAGTGCTTCGGGTCGTGGGGGGCAGCCGGGTACATATACATCTACAGGAATCACTTTATCCACTCCTTTTAATACATGGTAGCCGTGTTCCCAGTACGGACCGCCGCAATTAGAGCAGGACCCCATGCTGATTACATAGCGTGGCTCCGACATCTGCTCATATAATCGCAAAATTCTTGAGGCCATTTTCATGGTAACAGTTCCGGCCACAATCATTACATCGGCCTGGCGGGGTGAGGATCGGGGAATAATACCAAAGCGGTCAAAATCATAGCGGGAAGCAGCTGTTGCCATCATCTCAATAGCGCAACAGGCAAGACCAAATTGTTCGTACCACAAAGAGTTTTTCCTGGCCCAGTTTAGTGCGCTTTCCAGCCCTACGATAATAATATTACTGTCATGATATTTTTTATCTAAAAATCCCATATAGAGCCGATTTCATTTTTAATTAATATTTCATTTGGCGGACATAACCGGTTCAACGGTTTCTCCCCCACCTGTCACACCATCTTCAACTACACCCACTCCATCTATATACTCCGGGGTAATTGGTACAGGGATATCCCACTTGAGCTGTCCTTTTCCAAGTTCGTACACAAATCCGATGAAAATCAGAAATACGAAAACAAACATCGCCAGAAATGCAAACATGCCTATATCTTTAAACACAACAGCCCATGGAAACAGCAAAAGAATTTCCACCTCGAATATCAAAAACATCAAACCGATAATATAGAACCGATTGTTAAACTGAACTTTTGCTGACCCGAAGGGTATCTCTCCGCATTCGTAGGTCATCAGTTTTGTAGCATTGGGCCGGTCAGGGCGAATCAGCTTTGCCACAAATAGTGCCACGCCTACAAACACAGCACCCACTACTAAAAAAAGAAGTATATAACCAAAGTCTGAGATCATAATCCATGTTTGGTTGACGGTTTAAAACCAAATTATGATATTTGTACCTAATTATCCAAAATTATTTGTATAATATAGATAAATCAGAAAAAACGGTCTCAGTTGATCTAAATGACAGAAATGATGGGTACATCGAATCTGCAATTAGACGGAAATTCAATTTCACTAGCTGAAATTACCGGCACTGAAAATGAAAAGGTCGTACAGGCTTTAAATACATTACTGATTCTACACGCCGATTATGGACAAAACTGTTCTACATCTACCATGCGCGCAGTTGGTTCGTCACAGGCAGATCTATAACGGAGAAAATACACGTGAATATGCAGACCTTAAAGACAGAGCCTAATATTCTAAATATTCTGATTGCTAAACCTAACAAAACATCATACCTCATGTAAATTTCAACGAAAACCAGCTTGTAATTAGTCATGAAAAACATAAACGCATTAGTCATTGAACCCAGTAAAACAGTTCGGAAAAGACTGGAAGCCGCCATTGCTGAAACTCCGGATATTGCCTTGCTTGGTTCAACAGGCTTAAAAAATGGAACAGATCTAAAGGCAAAGATTACTGAATCTCCCCCGGATGTTCTTTTACTGGGAATAGATAGCAAAGATTCGGATGAGATGGAGATGTTCGGGTATATGAGAAAAAATCATTCCGGTATTCCCATCCTTATCATGACTCACCATAACAGGAATGGAGCCGAAATTGCTATTTCAACGTTAAAAAAAGGGGCGGTTGAGTTTTTCCCAAAATCCTCAATATTAAGCGGAGCTATACTGGATTCAAACTTCTTTAAAAATCGTGTAATACCCGTAATTAAAGCTGTTCCTCGGTTAAATCGAAATATCCTGTTAAACAAACAGTATTTCGACAATTTTGTTGATTCTACAGATCCAATTTCTTCTGATTATTTTAAAGATTCACAGCCCAAAATAAAATTATTGTCTATTGTTGGATGCCTGGGTGGCGTGGCTCCACTCTATCTATTACTATCAAGCTTGCCAAATAACCTGCCGGTTCCGGTTATTGTAGTTCAGCATATGGTTGAAATATACAGTGAAGTTCTTGTAGAAGATCTGAACCGTTATGCATCTCTAACTGTAAAACAGGCTGAAGACGGAGAGGAAATCAAACCGGGAAGCGTATACGTTGCACCTGGAAACTATCATGTAGTAACAAGGCGACTTAAAGGGAAACCTGTTTTAAAATTAGACCAGAGGCCTAAAGTTGCTGGATTTCGCCCCTCCATTGATATTTTTCTTAAATCTTCTACCAATCTTTTCGGTAACAAAACATTGACGGTTTACTTGTCAGGTGGTGGATTGGATGGTATTGAAGGAGCTAAATCAATGGATTTTGTGGGCGGTCAGGTGATTGTTCAAAACCGGAATACCTCCCTCCTTTCGGATATTTCCTGGAAAGTAGAATCACTTGGAATCAATGAGGGTGCATACCCCCTGGAACGCCTCGCTCATGAAATCTGTAAACGGCTAATTTAAAAACAAGCAAAATTAATTGTGATCAACAAGCATCAAAAGCCACTAATTTTGCCCAAAAGAAGAGCGAAACTATATAAAAAATGAGCACTTCACGGGAATCGCCGTCGGTTCGAAGCTGACCCCAAGCCCATTTGTCGGGGAGCGGTGCCCAACGCGATACATTACCAACCTGTCATTTATTCAAACTTCTTTATAACAGGCTCATTAAGGCGGTTCATCCTGAATAAAATCCATAAGGCTGAGAACAGAACCAAGACACCGGTTAACGTAATTGCCAGGTTAATGTCGAAAAGGTCTGCTACAATACCGGAGAAGATGGCTCCGATTGCATAACCGCCGTCTCTCCAAAGCCGGAAAACGCCAATGCTTTCGGCCATATCTTTTGGGTGCGATAAATCTGCAATTGAGGCAAGAAAGGTTGGATAAACCATTGCTGTACCGGTGCCCAAAAGGGCCGCAAGAAGTATAAATGCATAAAACTGTTCAAGAAAAGGAAACAGCAGCAGGCTGAGTCCCTGAACCGCCATGCCTGCCCACAGCATCTTCTTCCGGCCTGTGTAATCCGAGATCTTTCCGGTGGCAACCTGAAGGATACCCCAGAATGCAGGATAGACCGCCACCACAATGCCAATTTGCGTCATGGATAATCCGGCCGTTGCCAGAAAAAGCGGAAAGGCTCCCCAGGCCATCCCGTCTTTAAAATTGGTCATCATGCCGGCCTGCGATACCGATTGCATGTTCCTATCCCGAAAACTTACTTCCATAAACAGATTTTTCTTCTTGTGCTCCAGAACGGAACTATCAGACTCATAAGCCATGAAAGAGGCCGTATCACGCACCCACACGATAGACATCACCAGGCCCAGAACGGCCAGTACAATACCTATATAAAATGGATATGGCCTGAGGCCGAACTCTGCCGCAATCCATCCCGTGAGGAAAGCCACGATTGCCACGGCCAGATAGCCGGCAAACTCGTTTAATCCCATGGCAAGGCCCCTGTCTTTTTCCCCTGCCAGGTCAATTTTCATGATCACGTTGGCCGACCACGCCAGCCCCTGGTTGATGCCGAGCAGTACGTTGGCCGCAACAATCCAGTTCCAGTCAGGCGCATACATCAAAATAAACGGCACCGGCAGGCCGAACAGCCAGCCGACAATCAGCATATTTTTACGGCCATACTTTTGAGCAAACCTTCCTGCAAAGTAGTTGGCCAGTGCTTTGGTAATTCCAAAAACAACAATAAAAGAGAAGATGGCTGACCTTGCGGCAATACCAAAATCCGTCTCTGCGATTTCAGGAAGAATGGTTCTCTCCATCCCCACCATTCCCCCAACAAAGGCGTTAATAAGTACCAGAAGGGAGAATTGCGTCCAGTTGCCTTTAAGGCCGGGCACACTTGTTTGTGAAGTCGTCATTGCTTGTCAGAGAATGGTTTTTTGAAATAATTCAGTCACAGGTGGTTTATTTCCAGAGTCCCCCCTTGGAAGGGGGAAGCTCTCCCAAACGCTTTTTTTGGGGGAGCAAGGGGATGATCATCGTAATCATCCATTGTCCAAAAGTTGATTTAGAAGCAGAATCGATCATTACCCATTGCTTTTTTTAGAAAACATTATTGTTCAACCGGAAGGCCTTTCACTTCCCATTCAGGAAAGCCGGTTTCGAGTCTCACGGCTTTAAATCCATGCTTATTTAACAGTTCCACGGCATCGTAAGCCATCGCACATAACGGGCCCCTGCAGTAGGCCACAATCTCTTTATCCTTTGGAAGCTCCTTTAGCTTTTCAAACAGTTCATCCGAGGGGATGGATATGGCTGAGGCGATGTGTCCGGATTCATACTCTTCGCGGGGCCTCACGTCCAGAAGAAGTGCCTTGCCCTGCTGCATTCGCTCAAGGAGCTGCGAGCTTGTCATTGATTCCAGGTTGTGGCGCGACTCGCGAAACTCCTTCATCAGTTTTCCAATCTCTGCGTTCTGTGAGAAACCGAGCTCCCTCATGGTCTCCCACACTTCAAATACTTTTGGGCTGGCAAGAGAATAGTAGCTGTACTTCCCTCTTCTTTCCGACCTGACGAGCCGGGCCGATTTAAGCGTTTGCAGATGCTGGGAGGCGTTGGCTACGGTGAGATTTGTGTTATCAACAATATATTCAACAGAGCTGGGGCCCTGGGCCAGCAGCTCAATAATCTCCAGCCGGTGTGGATTGGCCAGGGCCTTCGTGATGGAAGCCAGTTCACTATAGATTTTGTTTTTGAATTCTCTGACGTTCATAGGTTGGTATTTAATTTCTAAGACAGTCAAAAATAAAAAAAATCTTCGTAATGATCAATTAATCTATTGAATGTTAGATCATAGTGCCCAGGGCACGATTCAAGGCTCAAGGCGCAGGGCACAAGATGCATGGTTCAAGTGTGTTGAAAGATCGCACATCGGAAATCGAATATCTCAAAAATCGCTAAATCGTTGAGGTTTCGATTCAGGCTAAGGTCTCTCAATCGAAGGATATCCGATTTGCGATATCCGAAGTCCGATTTAACGATTGATGGAATCAAGCGACCTTGAATTGCTGCTTTGGAGATGCAGAGTAGTGCTTAGTTCTATAGAGCTATTTTCTTTTTGGTGAACTCCTTAACAACATACAGATCTGAGCGTTGGTGTTGCGAAGGCGCAAGGTTCAAGTGGCGCGACAGCGACATCCCGATCCTTCGGGAGGGCATGGGGCACGGTACACGGTACACGGTGAAAAAAAGATCGCACATCGGAAATCGAATATCTCAAAAATCGCTAAATCGTTGAGGTT